>NZ_JAWVAV010000002.1:0-187455 GCF_033599315.1 Acinetobacter sp. OYA S30 | reverse complement strand
TCACTTTTCAGTGAAAAGAGCGCTCCTTTTGGGGCGCTTTTTTTATATCGAATTGTTAGACAATTCAGTTGAAAGCTGGCCTTAACTGATACTTCAATGTCCCTATTTGCACTTAAGCCTTTTTATTAAGTTTGTATGATAGGAATCAAGAAAACGAACAATAAAGTTTAAGTAACTTAGGTTACTGGTAAGGAGCTTTCAATATGAATGCTAAAGTGAATATCACAAATCGTGCAGGGGCAAGCTTTCCTGTACGTCGTATGAACTTTGATTTTAATGATGTGCCAGAATACTGGATGAATGGTTCCGCTGGACTTACACATTTTATGACAGCGTTATCTGCGCTATTTCCGGCTGGTGAAAAGTTCTTTATTGATAGTGTGCGTGCTGTGCGTTATCACCCAGCAATTAAAGACAATGAAGAGCTACAAAAAGAAATTAGTGCTTTCATTGGTCAAGAGGCGATGCATACTCAAGAGCATGTAAACTTTAATGCTTCTGCCCAAAAATTTGGTCATGATGTTGAAACTTTAGAAAAGTTCACCGATACGGCTATTCAAACTGCCCGTAAAACTTTTGCAAAGCTCGTAAAACCATTTGGTATGACGCAAGAAATGGTGGACCTGACAGCTACTACAGCCCTTGAACATTTTACTGCAACCATTGCATCTCAGCTTTTAGTTAATACCCATATTCAAGAGTTGATGACAGATAAAACGATGTCAACCATGTGGTATTGGCACGCAATAGAAGAAAATGAACATAAAGCAGTTGCATTTGATGTGTATGAAGGTGTCTTTGGTAAAGGTGTAAAAGCTTATGCTTTACGCACAAGTTCACTTGTTTTTGCAATGGCTCTTATTTTTGCAATTCAATCTTCGTTTGTGGTTCGTCTTTTAAAGCAAGACCATAAATTAAACTTAGATGAGTTGTTTGTGATTTATAAATATGGTTATAGCCCGTCGAAAGGCATTATTACGGGTATGGCTAAAGAGATGTTGGCTTATTTTAAACCAGGTTTCCACCCGAATGATTTAGATACGGTTAGTTTGTTAAAAACTTGGAAATCTAAACTTGGACTTTAAGCTGAAAGTAAATGAAAAGGGCTGTTAGCAGTCCTTTTTTTATTGTCTATAAATTATGACTCACTTTTAAAAGATACTTGTTAATTTTGCCCTAGTATGAGGCTATTGATGACCTCATCTGATAATTTGCTGGCCTCATCTGCACTTAAATAGCGCCTTTAAAGGCGTATTATTATAAATATTAAGAAAATAAATAAGGATATAAGTGAATTTTTGATTCGCTTAAAGGAGTCTGACATGAATGCTAAAGTAAATATTTCTAATCGTGCCGGAGCAAGTTTCCCTGTGCGTCGTATGGACTTTGAGTTTGCTCAAGTTCCACGCTATTGGGCAAATTACGATGCAGGATTAACTCATTTTATGACAGCATTATCGGCTCTTTTTCCGGAAGGCGAGCAGTTCTTTGTAAACAGTACTCGTGCTGTGCGAAACGATCCTAAACTGGCTGATCCAGCACTTCAAAAAGAAATAAGTGCTTTTATTGGCCAAGAAGCTATGCATTCTAAAGAGCATCTAGCATTTAATGCTTCTGCGCAGGCGTATGGATATGATGTTCGTAAAATGGAAAAACAGACAGGTAAAGTTATTAAAGTAGGTACTGCGGTTGTAACCAAGCTAATGAAACCTTTTGGTTATACAAAAGAAATGATTGATTTAACAGGTACCTGTGCTTTAGAACATTTTACCTCAACTATTGCGGCGGAGCTTTTACAAAACCCTGAAATTCAAGCCATGTTCCAAGATGACACTATGTATCACTTATGGATGTGGCATGCGGTAGAAGAAAATGAACACAAAGCTGTGGCGTTTGATGTCTATACCAATATGTATGGGCAGGGGCCAAAAGCTTATTTTATGCGTTCAACTGCTTTAATCATTGCAATGGCCTTAATTTTTGCTACTCAGTCTTATTTTACTGCTAAGTTACTTAAGACTGATGATAAATTAACATGGAAAGATACCAAATACATGCTTAAGTTCATGTATGGCCGTAAAGGTTTTATGACTCGTCAAATTCCAGAATTATTAGATTTCTTAAGACCAAAATTCCATCCAAATGATTCGGATACGACAGCTTTATTGGCCACTTGGCGTGAAAAATTAGGTCTTTAAAAAAACTGACTGGAAAAGAGCAATTTAATTGCTCTTTTTTTTACTCGTTTTTTCTATTTAAGTTTCTATAATACGTTTACTTTGAAATCTAAAAATGTGTTGAAACTCATGATTCGTACTATGCAAGCCTCAGATATTGATAGTGTTGCTCAAATTGAGAAGCTTGTTCAAACACACCCATGGTCTAGGCAGCAATTTGTAGAATCTTTAAATTCTTACCAATGTACGGTAATAGAATTAAATAATAAGGTGGTTGGTTTTTGTATTTTACAACCTGTATTAGATGAAGCGAATTTACTGCTCATGGCAATTGATCCTCAAATGCAAGGTAAAGGATTAGGATATCAGTTGTTAGATGCGTCGATTGAGCGTTTAGAAAATCACCCCGTACAAATTTTTCTAGAGGTACGTGAAAGTAATAAAGCTGCTATTGGTTTATACGAAAAAACAGGGTTTCACCAAATTGATGTGCGTCGTAACTATTATCCAACCCAAGAGGGTGGACGTGAAAATGCCGTTATTATGGTAAAAAGCTGTACTGATGATTTTGCTTCTTTATTCTAAGAATGCCTGTCTTGTTGCTGTTTGAACAACAAGACAGAAGCAGATTATTTAATAATTAAATTATTCCATTCAGAAGGTAATGTGGTCATGAGGGAATTGCCTAACTGATTGATCTCTTCTGGTGATAATGATCTATTTAAGCGGCGCCATTGCCCATCTAGTAAAAGTTCTAGCGGCGTATATTGAGATTTATAGTTCATTTTAGCTGAGTGGGGAACCCAATAGCCTAAGTAGACATATTCTAAACCGAGTGTTTTTACATATTCGATTTGATTCAGAATTGAATAAACGCCTAAAGATCTACGGTGTTCATCTGGGTCAAAGAACGTATAGACGGCAGATAACCCATCATCCATTAAATCACAAGTCGAAACGCTAATAAGACGATTGTCTTTCCATAGTTCTAAGAAGAAACTATCTGTACAGCTATGGACCAAGAATTTTTCAAACTGATCTAAACTTGGCGGAAACATATCACCATCGGCATGGCGCTCGTTAATGTAACGTTCATATAGATCATAATGAATTTGTGAGGCTTGCCGTGTTGGTAGAACAGTCATGGTGAGATCTTGATTTCGCTTCCATGCTTTTTTTTGCATGCTGTTCATTTGGAAATCGGCAACAGGTACACGACAAGATAAACACTGCCTGCATAAATGACATTCAGGACGGTATACAAAGTCGCCACTACGACGAAAACCTAATCGCGATAATTCAGAAAGCGTCACCACATCAATCCGATGAATCGGGTCTAAAAAGACCATGCGTGCTGATTTATTTTCTAAATAGCTGCAATCATGAGGTGGAGTAATATAATATTGCAGATCATTTAAAAGGGACTTCGGGTGATATGATTTCATGATTGGTCCCTCCTGTTATCATTCCATTAATTTTGCATTTAATGCTATTGTTTTACTTGAAAATACACGTTCTTGATACTTTTTCCAATTGATAGAGGGGTGAATAATTACATCTTGTAACGATTTAAGATATTCTTGCCGAGAAAGTGTACAAGCCCCAAGACTAATTAAGTGACTATTTACAAGTTGACAGTCAACCCAAGGAAGCTGATTTTCTTGACCAATTAACATTAACGTATAAAAAGCCATTTTAGAAACATCGGTTTGGGTACTAAACATAGACTCGCCAAAACAACCTTTACCGATCGTTACCCCATATAAACCACCTACCAGCTGCTCTTCTTGCCAGACTTCTACGCTATAGCCATAACCGGCATCAAACATTCCACAATAGCCTTCAATAATATCTTCACTAATCCATGTTTCATTAGCATAGCTTCGAGGTAGTGAACATGAGCGGATGACTTGCTCAAAAGCACGATTTACCGTAATGGTGTAATCATATTTTTTCATGTTCCGAATAAGCGATTTACTCGGTTTATAGCTTTGAGGATAAATGATACAGCGTGGTTCAGGGCTCCACCAACAAATGGGTTCATCTTCATTAAACCATGGGAAAAGCCCATGTGTATACGCTTCATAGAGTGTGGAAGGGGAGAGGTCAGCGCCTATACAAATTAAACCATGACCATCTGGATCTGATTCCTCCGGATCTGGGAAAATATATTGAGATAGAGGCAGTGTTTTCATAAAACCAAAATAATATGTGCTTTAGGGCTATGCTATAAAAATTAATACAGGGCAGCCAGTAATTATTATAAATTCCAAAAAAACAGCCGTTATAAAACGGCTGTTTGAAATATCTAAACTTAAAGGTTATCTAGATATTTTTCGGCATCTAGTGCAGCCATACAGCCTGAACCCGCCGAAGTAATCGCTTGACGATAAATACTATCAGCAACATCACCAGCAGCAAAAACGCCTGCTACAGAAGTCGCTGTTGCGTTACCTGAAGTACCACTTTGTACTTGGATATAGCCATCACGTAAGTTTAGCTGACCTTCAAACATAGAGGTATTTGGTTTATGGCCAATTGCAATGAATAAGCCTTGAACTTGTACTTCTTGTTTGCTGTCATCTTTCGTAGATTTTAAGCGAACACCTGTTACGCCAGTATTGTCACCAAGAACTTCTTCAACCTCATGGTTCCAAACGATACTGATTTTGCCTTCTTTTTCTTTAGCAAATAAGTGATCTTGTAAAATCTTCTCAGAGCGTAAAGAATCACGGCGGTGTACAAGTGTCACATGTTCAGCAATATTTGATAAATAAAGTGCTTCTTCAACAGCAGTATTACCGCCACCAACAACCATCACATTTTGGTTCTTGTAGAAGAAGCCATCACATGTTGCACATGCGCTCACGCCTTGACCCATAAATTTTTGTTCAGACTCTAAGCCAAGATATTGAGCTGTCGCACCAGTTGCAATAATTAAAGCATCACAAGTGTACTCATCCATATCACCTTTAAGAACAAAAGGACGTACACTTAAGTCCACTTCATTAATATGATCATAGACAAGTTCGGTACCAAAGCGTTCAGCATGTGCTTGCATACGGTCCATTAGGACAGGACCAGTCAAACCTTCAGGATCGCCCGGCCAGTTGTCAACTTCGGTTGTTGTTGTAAGTTGGCCGCCAAGCTGTAAACCTGCAATAAGTGTTGGTTTAAGATTTGCACGTGCTGCATAAACAGCTGCACTATAACCCGCAGGGCCAGAACCGAGAATAATTAACCGAGAATGACGAGCACTCATTGAGGGTATCCTTATTTATTTCGAGAATTTTGAAAATTATACGTGAAATTGCCGACCAATAGCGTTAAATCAATGTGGATAATATTGATCAGGTCAATCGAATTAAGTTATATAACAATATAGAAGAGCCTTATGTTAACAACAACTGTAAAGAATCATGCACCTTTTTTGTAAGAACAGGTGCATAATATAAAGTTCAATCGTTGAAGATCTGAAATGTAGGTCTTCACATCTCTAAACCAATAATTAAATGGGTTACAGGACAGTATATGACTGCGGTGTCAAGTGTTTATGCACAGCGCTTATTGATGACATTATTCTTGGTCTCTTTTGGGATTTATATGTTTCTGGCGACAGTAACATATACACCATTTGATCCGGGCTGGATGCATATTTCAAGTGATACTCAGCAAGTATCCAATGCAAGTGGTATTGCCGGTGCATGGATTGCAGATTTGCTGTTTGGCTTTTTAGGTTGGGCAAGTTTACTTATTCCAATCTTCCTATTTGTTGAAGCGATTCAAGTCTGGTGGCCACATAGTTTTCTAAACCGCCCATTCCGTTATGCTGCGCAGTTCTTCTTAATTCTTGTTGTGTCGAGTTTGCTTTACCTTCACTGGAATGTACCTGCAGATACTTTAGATAATGCGGCAGGCGGGATTATTGGTTATGAGTTGGGGCAAAGCTTATCTCAACTGTTAACAATTTATGGTGCGACATTATTTCTACTTGTTTTCGGAGTGGTATTGTTCACTTTGGCATTTGGGGTGCAGTGGAGCAAAACATGGGTTACGCTCAAAGCAATGCCTGGTTATTTACAAGATTTATTCTATAAAAATGTATCTCCTAACGAATCTGCTTATGACTTAACCACACAGCCTGCGAATAAAGCAGCAACGGTAAAAGTTGCAGAGATGCCTAAAGCAGAAGAAGTTACGGATGAAGTAGAGCTAAATGTCCAACCAGAAAAGGCTCAAAGCAAAGCGAGCTCTACACGACATGATGAAATAGCAGAGCGTTTATTTGCTGACGTTTTAGCTAAAGAACAAAGTCAACCTGAAACGATTGAAGAAAAACCAACTCCTCAGCCAGAAAACTTTGAGCGTACACTTGAGCAAGCCCAACAACTTAAAAAAGACAGTGAGCGTTTAGTGGCTACGGGGGAGGTTTGGCGTGCGTTACAGCGTGATGATGTAAGCCATAAACAAGAAATTGATGCGCTGTTAAGAGCTGCTGATGATTCAAGTGAACAGCCTTCGACTCATGAGCAATTTCAGCAAACAGTTTATCAGGCTAAACAAAATCAACCATCGAATACTCATCAAGGTTTAGATTGGAATGATGATGAGATTTTTGATGAACTACTTGCTGCAGTTCCAAATAGTAAAACGGCAACTGACGTGCATACGCCATTTGTTCAAGATCATCATGTTGAACCAGAAGTTACACCGCAAGCTCCTCAAACATTAGTTGAATCATCTGTACCTGTATCGAATTTAAATCAGTCACCTAAAAATTTATCGAATGAAGAAGTCTTTGATGATTTTGACGACTTATTGATTGATGAGGATATCCCGCCAGCAACTCAACCGATCAAGGCAAGTAGCTATGCGCAATCTTCGGCTTTTGTCAAAGCGCCTATTCAAACTACGATTGGTGCAGAGAAGCTGTCAAAAGAAGAATTTATTGAAGCTTGGCAGGAAACTGCTGGAAAACCTCAGGATGACCTTGAGGATGAGTTTGATTTTGATGCGCCTTTAACAGATGCATCAGGTCGACCAATGTCTCGTGCCATGCAAGTGGCTAAAAAGCGTTTAGATTTACCAACATTACCGGGCTTTGAATTGCTTGATAAGGTTGATCCAAATAAGAAAGTTAACTTTACCGAGGAACAGCTTTCTCGTTTGTCTGAGCTACTTGAGATCAAGTTACAAGAGTTTAATGTGAAGGCTCAAGTGGTTGAAGCTCAGCCGGGTCCAGTGGTTACACGGTTTGAATTAGATTTAGCACCGGGTGTGAAAGCATCTAAAGTGACTAATATTTCCCGTGACTTGGCACGTTCAATGTCTATGGCTTCTGTACGTGTAGTAGAGGTTATTCCGGGTAAACCATATATTGGTATTGAAGTTCCAAATAGTGCTCGTGAAATGGTACGTTTGATTGAACTCTTGGAAACACCCGCATATCGTGACCCAAGTGCTCTCATTAGTATGGCAATGGGTAAAGATATTTCAGGTAATCCGGTACTAACAGACTTGGCAAAAGCACCGCATATGTTGGTTGCGGGTACTACAGGTTCGGGTAAATCTGTTGCCGTTAACTCGATGATTTTATCGATGTTACTTAAATATACCCCTGACCAATTGCGTCTGATTTTAATTGACCCGAAACAGCTAGAACTTGCAAACTACAACGATATTCCGCATTTATTAACGCCTGTAGTCACTGACATGAAAGATGCAGTGAGTGCATTAAACTGGTGTGTAAATGAAATGGAACGCCGTTATAAGCTTATGTCGTTCCTTAAAATTCGTAAGTTAAGTGACTACAACCGAAAAGTTGAAGAAGCGCTTGCAAATGGAGAAGACTTGATTGATCCAACATGGAAACCAAGTGATTCAGCGACACAAGAGCGTGCACCTCGTTTAACGCCATTACCATCAATTGTGATTGTGGCAGATGAGTTCGCTGATATGATCATGCAAGTTGGTAAGAAAGCAGAAGAAATGATTACACGTTTGGCGCAAAAATCTCGTGCTGCTGGTATTCACTTATTGCTTGCAACTCAACGTCCATCGGTAGATGTCATTACGGGTCTTATTAAAGCCAATATTCCAACGCGTGTAGCTTTACGTGTAAACAGTAAAATTGACTCACGTACTATTTTGGATGCAGGTGGTGCAGAAGACTTGTTAGGCCATGGTGATATGCTGTTCTTAGGGCCAGGTAAAATTGAGCCAGAACGTGTGCATGGTGCATTTATTAGTGATGATGAAGTTAACCGTATTTGTGATGCATGGCGTGAACGTGGCGAACCAGACTACGTAGATGAGATCTTAACTCCATTTGATGAGGAGCCTGCTTCGCGTGGCTTTGAAGAAGGTGATGGTGGTTCAGACCGTGATGCACTTTATGATCAATGTGTATCGTTTGTTTTAGAAACTCGAAAAGCTTCTACATCTTCATTACAGCGTAAGTTTAGCCTTGGTTATAACCGTGCCGCTCGTATCATTGATCAAATGGAAGAGAATGGTATTGTGAGTGCTATGGGGGCCAACGGTAAGCGCGATATTTTAGTTTAATATCTATAGTTAAAATTAAGCCTCTTCGGAGGCTTTTTTTATGGTTAAAAATAATAATTACTACGGGTAGTTTGAGATTTTATCAAATAGTAAAAAATGCTAATGTGTGCTTCTCAATAAATAACAATGAAACAAATCAGGAGGACAACATGTTAGTCGCGTTAATTACGTTAGCTTTTATTCATTTTTGTGCGCTTATTACTCCAGGGCCTGATTTTTTTCTGGTATCACAGACCGCAGTGAGCCGATCTCGTAAAGAAGCAATGCTGGTTGTTGCAGGAATAACAGCGGGTGTTATGTTTTGGGCTTCTTTAGCATTGATGGGCTTAAATATTATTTTTGAGAAAATGGCTTGGTTAAAGCAAGGTTTACTTATTGCAGGCGGTTTATACCTATGCTGGTTAGGATACCAAATGTTACGTTCGGCATTTTCAAAAAATCAGCAGGAAGAGGTGACAACTGTTGAATTACCGAAAGCGCCGTATTTATTTTTTATGAAGGGATTACTCACCAATTTATCGAACCCTAAAGCTGTGATCTATTTTGGTAGTGTATTCTCTTTATTTTTAGCAAACCCTCAGCTTGATCAAGTCCATTGGCTGCTTTTTATTATTGTGTCGGTTGAAACAATTTTATGGTTCTGCTTTGTGACTTTTATTTTTTCATTACCGAGTTTTAGAGCCGCTTACCGTAATTTTTCAAAATGGATTGATGGTATTTCAGGTGGTATTTTTACCGTTTTCGGTATTTTCCTGATTGGAAACCGATAAATCCAGACAATAAAAAAGCCTCTTTAAGAGGCTTTTTTAATTACTAACTTTTAGATCACTTATATAGGAATAATATAACAAAACTGAAAAGAATCAGCAGCCACATGATAGAACCTATAATAATTAAAATGATTTGAGGTGTATTGAATTTTTCTTGCTCAATTGTTGTTTCTATTTGTTTTTGTGCATAATTCAACGCTTTAAAGGCTGGTATTAAAAATATAATGCTGCAGAGAGAGATAAGCCAATAAGGATCAGGTAGGCGAACCAGTAAAGATGTAATGAGATATCCTAAATACATCCAACCTGAAGAGAAATCATTAATATACCCTTGTTCTTTTGCATAAGTTTTTATCCGATTAAATAGTGAATATAAAAAGAATATAGAAAAAATTGCACGAGCAGCGGGCATAATATTTAACTTATCTTTGATTAGAAAAAATCGCCATGCTTTAAACATCCACCAAATTGGGTATAAGCCAAAGGAAATTAAGGATAGAAAGATAAACTTATTAACACTAATAACTTTTAAATTTTCTATATGATTTGATTGGATGGATTGTGTTTGATTTAAATTAGTAGGTTCTGGATTCATGAATTTATATTTGGAATGAAATAGTGCTGATGACTTTAAGATTATTTTTTATAAAAGTAAATAATTTAGATATTTGAATGAACCACATAATCTATCTACTAAATTTTACTAAGATAAATTATGCAGTCTTATTCAAATAAAAAAAGCTTAAGCAAACTTTGCTAAAACTTCTAAAAACGGCGCTGATTGACGTGGGAATTTAGCAATCACGTCATGGATGCGTTCGCCTTCCGGATTAGTCGCATTAATATCTCGTCCATCTGCGACAAATTTAGTTAAAAGACGTTCATAGTCATTTGGACGCATATGTTTGAAAGCATGGTAGAGCACATGGAAGTCTGCGTTCACACCATTTGGAGGAAGTTGGTTGAGGTAGGCAAAAACACGCTCATCGGACCATTCTTCATTGAAAGTAGCTGGCTGTGATAATGCCATGACAATCTCCTCATTTTAAAAAAGGCAAAATAACTTGCGTTATTTTGCCTTGATTCTGTTTTATTGAATAGTCAGAAATAGAATTATCGTTCTTCAGGTAAATTGATATTCATTTCTAACATTTCAATGTTTGCTTCAGAACGAACTTGCATTTGGATATGCTGTTCACCTACACCGCTAACATAACGACTGACCACCTGCATAATTTCTTTCTTCATTTGGTCAATTTTGTCTTGGCTTAAACGACGGCCTAAACCTTGTTCTGATGCAACAATGACTTTTAAACGATCTTTGGCAGTTTGAGCACTTGATGGTTTTTCTTCACTGCTAAATAATTTACTCCAGAATCCTGCCATATCTACGCTCCAAATAGTCGTGCTAACCAGCCTTTAGGTTGAGCTGTGATGTGTCGATAAGGGCGGTCTTCGCCAAGAAAGCGAGCAACCAAGTCATCATACGCTTGTCCAGCTTTAGTTTCTGAATACAGAATAACTGGCTTACCTTCGTTTGATGCTTGTAATACACTTGGACATTCAGGAATAACACCTAATGTCGGTACGCGTAAAATATCTTTAGAAATATCATCAATCGTCAGCATTTCCTGACGGTCAGCACGTTCAGGGTTAAAACGTGTAATACATAAATGTTTACGTATACGTCCTTCGTTGTGTTCAACTTTTTTAGTTTTGCTATCTAACATTCCGATGATGCGGTCAGAGTCACGTACTGAAGAAATTTCAGGGTTTGTCACAATGATTGCTTCATCTGCATGGTACATTGCTAAAATTGCACCACGCTCGATCCCCGCAGGTGAGTCACAAATAATGTAATCAAATTCTTGAGAAAGCTCATCAATTACACGAGCAACACCTTCGTCGCTCAAAGCATCTTTATCACGGGTTTGGGAAGCCGGCAAAATGTAAAGGTTTTCGATATCTTTATCGCGAATAAGGGCTTGTTGCAGACGTGCTTCATTATTAATTACATTGACGAAATCATAAACAACACGACGCTCACAACCCATAATTAAATCAAGGTTACGTAAGCCTACATCAAAGTCAATCACAACAGTTTTATGACCACGAAGGGCTAAACCTGTTGCAAAAGATGCACTCGTTGTAGTTTTACCTACACCACCTTTGCCTGATGTTACGACAACAATTTTGGCCACCGAATCCACTCCTATTATGGTCATACATACACCCTTAAAAGGGCTGTTTTTTGGTGATTTGCTTAATAAACTAAAGTTCTAGAGCTTCAAATTCAAGCTCTTGCTTTTCATTTAAATAAATATGTACTGGCTTTTTTACCACATGTTTAGGGATATCATCTGCGACACAATATGTTCCGGCAATGGAAACGAGTTCAGCCTCTAAAGATTGGCAAAAAATGCGTGCAGCAGCGTGCCCACCCGCACCAGCAATGACTCTACCACGAACCGTGCCATAAATATGTATATTTCCTGAAGCAATCACTTCGGAACCACTATTCATGCCAGCTTTTAAAATAATATCGCCTTGGTCTTGTACAAGAGATTGGCCTGTACGCAAAATTTCATCATGATAAGAGGTAATATGGGCAACTGCATTATTATTTAGTGGTTTTTTTGTTTCTACTGAAGCTTGTGCAGAGGTAGGCTTCTCTACAATTGCAACTTGCTCTGCAGTTGGTTTAATACGTTGTAATGGCTGATCTGCAGGTAATACAGGGAACTGAATGGCGCGTGCTTCGTCGCCTAAAATACCGTCAATGACAGCCATAGGCTGTAAGCCCATGCTGACTAACAGCTGAATTAAAGCAATAAGCTCTTGTTCAACAGTACTATCTATAATAACGACAGTTCCCTGATAGGAACCTTCATTTAATATATTTGATAATTGCTGGCGGATCACATCATGATCATTCGTATCGAAGGTTATCCTGCTAAAGTTAACCATTCTGCCGGTAATCCGGATATCAGCCATAAGTCTTCCTTCAAGGCGTTAAAACGAGCTGTAATATCGTTAAGTTTATTGTAAATAGAGCAAATGCTAGAACAAATCGTACCAATTCTCTAGCGTGATTTATAAAAAAATAAATAAATGCTTATTCTTTGATTCGATCATACTCCGCGAGTGTTTGTTGCCACTGTTTAACTTTAACTTGTTTACGGACAGCTTCTAGCGTTTCAAAAACGACAGACTCAACCAGCTGCTCAAGTTCATGGTTATCAATATTTATATGGCTAATTTTTTGAGAAATTAATTGGTAAGTTGAATTAGGATGTGCGGCTGAACCTTCAATTAACGGTTCTATTAAACCAGCACTGATATTTTCACCAAGACGTTGACCAATACTTTGAATTTGTTGCTCAATACGTCCCCCTACAAGTGGAATAAGCCTTAATAATTGTGTTAATTCAGGCGTATCTTCTATTGCCTGATCTACGATTTGTCCGACAGCTCGGGTGATTGCAGGCTTTTGTTCTTTTAAAGCAGTTGCTAAAGATTCTTGTAATAGGGCAGTTAGGGTTACGGTAAATTGTTCACGATGATGATTAACCAAATCATGAATAATTTGTTTATGGCTAGAACTCGTTTCAAGCTCGTATCGAATACCGTCAATTACGGTAATCACCACGCGGTCCGACAACTCTTCCATAACCACACGGTAATAAAAGAGCCCTGTCTTTCTCCAGCTTTCAGGAATAACCGGGTAACCAAGTTCGTGTAAACGGTATGCAATAATCCCGGCACGGAATAAACGTAGAAAACGTAGCTGAGGAATAATAGCTAAAATTTCATACCAGTGAATGAAAGGGAAGAAGAACCAACGCTTATGATGTTTATAAACGATAGCAATTCCCCAACGGACCAGTAGTTCAATAATTAGAAAACCAATAAACCAGGCTTCAGAGGTAATAACCCACGGATGTAAATGGGTACGGTAGAAAGACAATATTTGGGGCAAATGGATATGTTCAAAGAACCATGCCCCAATACTGCTCATTAAAAAGAAATTGGCTGCAAGACAGAACAGATTGAAAATGATAATAAACACCATAAAGATGTCGTAGACCAAAAACAGCTTAAATGAAAGGCTGCTTGAATCTACACGGTGATATTTCGTTTGCTTTCCGGAACTGTTTTGCATAAAAGTGGATTCTTTTTTAAAGATTCGTAGTCGCGTATTGAGCTTTCATTTTCTCGATGAGCTGATCTTTTTCAGTCCAGAGTTCATGTACCCATTGTTGAAAACGTTCACGGTAAACTGGGTCATCTTCATAATTGCCCCCGAGAACCCAGTCTGGTATTTCAATTTTTCGAAGATTGACCGCAATTTTTGAAACGTTGCCTAGCCAGAAATCGCCATAACCTGGTACGCCATCAGGATAGACAATGGTCATATCAACTAAAGCATCAATTTTGTCGCCCAAAATATTTAACGCCAGAGCCAAACCACCTGCTTTAGGTTTTAATAAATGTTTATATGGTGATTTTTGTTGGTCGTGTTTTTCCTGAGTAAAACGAGTCCCTTCCAAATAATTTAATAATGTAAAAGGTTGACTTAAGAGCTGTTCACACGCTTTACGTGCTTCCATCATATCTCGGTCTTTGAGTTCAGGGTTTTTCGCGATTTGCTCTTTTGTATGACGCTTCATCATTGGGAAGCCTAAGATTTTAAAAGCTTGACCCACGAAAGGAATAAAGATGAGTTCCCACTTGGTAAAAAAGCGGGTAAGCGGCATACGGGTTAACCCGAAATATTGGTTTACCGTGGTATCAACCCAACTTTGATGGTTACAAGTCATTAAATAACGGCCTTGCATATTCAGATCAAGGTCTTCGTCAATGCTAATGTCCCATTTTAAATTAGGTAAAACATGATCAATGAGCCAATTATTGACACCAAGCCAGCTATTAGTAATTTGAATATTGGTTTCATCAATTTTTGAAGACTTTTTAAATAGCTTTGTTAAACCTAAAGCTAAGACAGGTGGTCCATGAAAAAAAGTGCTACCTGTGATGACTGTACCTACAGTGAGTCCACGTGTAATTTTTTTTAGCGCAGATTGCTTATTGGGTGCAGTTGACATATAAATGGCCCCGAATATCCAAAATCCATAGAAAGTTGTTCAACTATAACTATCGTGAAATGAAATACAACGGTATCTTAGACAACAATGAAGAAATTGTGATGAGTGCACACCTTAAAGTGCATCAAAATATTACAAAAAAATAACTAAACTGTTTATTATTAACAAAATATCAATGTTTTATACTTCCTTTTTGTTTCATTATTCATTCAACAACAAAACACTCAAAGTGAGGAGGCATGCAATGCGTGCATTAGTTATTTCAACAGTGGTAGGGGCAGCAGTAGTACTTTCTGGTTGTCAAACAACAGGTAATAACCTTGGTGGCGTTGAATACGATAAAGCCGCATTAGGTACTTTGATCGGCGCAGCAGCTGGCTACGGTATTTCTAAATCAAATGCAAACTCTAGCCGTCAAAACAACCGTGCTGCGGCAATTGGTGCAGTTCTTGGTGCAGCTGGCGGTTTATATCTTGACCAAAAAGAGAAAAAATTACGCGAACAAATGGCTGGTACTGGTGTAGAAGTAGGCCGTAACCCAGATGGTTCTGTTCAATTGATCATGCCTGGTAGCATTACTTTTGATACTAACAAATCAAACATCAAGCCAAACTTCTATGCAACTTTGGACAAAGTAGCTCAAACATTGGCTGAAGATAACAAGAGCGCGATTTTAGTTACTGGTTATACAGATAACACTGGTAATGACTCTATTAACATCCCATTATCTCAAGCGCGTGCTCAGTCAGTTAAAAACTATTTAGCTGGTAAAGGTGTCCCATCTAGCCGTATCGATGCACAAGGTTATGGTTCTTCTAACCCAATCGCAGACAACTCAACTGCTTCTGGTCGTGAACAAAACCGCCGTGTAGAAATCAGCATTTACGCTAAACAATAAGATCTAGTTTATTGTTTCAAAAACCACCTTCGGGTGGTTTTTTTATGGGTAAAGTATAAAAAATAATCACGACATTCTGCGGCGCATAAATTGCATTATTAGACATCATTTATACATATCCGTAGATTTACTATTGGGATTCTAAAAAAGAGATGACTATAATCATGCTCGAAAAATTAAGAGGTAATACACGATGTCATCTGCCAGTCAACTGAACAACAAGCAAGAAGAAGCCATGAAATATACTCAAGGCCCTTTATTGGTGCTTGCTGGCGCTGGTTCAGGTAAAACATCGGTAATTACGCGTAAAATTGCCTATTTGGTGCAACATTGCCGTATTCCTGCACATCGTATTACAGCGATGACCTTTACCAATAAAGCTGCACGCGAAATGAAAGAGCGTGTCACTAAGCTTTTATCACGTGAAGAAGCAAAAGGTTTGTCCGTTTCGACCTTCCATACTTTTGGTTTAAATCTTTTACGTTTAGAACTTAAAAATTTACCTTTAAAAGCTAATTTTTCGATTTTGGATGCAGATGACTGTAAACGTATTTTGATGGATTTGATGCATCGCGATAATTTATCGGGTGCAGAGAGTAAAGAGCTAATTGCCAAGGCAATGAAGAAAATTTCAGATTGGAAAAACGATCTGATTTTGCCTGAACAAGCACATTCGACGTGCGAAACTCCTGAAGATGTCCAGTTTGCCCATCTTTATCAACTTTATGAACGTAATTTACGTGCCTACAATGCAGTTGATTTTGATGACCTCATTGTTATGCCTACCCGCTTATTGCAAGAAAATGCAGAAGTGCGTGACAAGTGGCAAAACCGTGTTCGTTACTTGCTAGTGGATGAGTATCAAGATACCAACACCGCGCAATATATTTTGGTGAAATTACTAGTTGGCGTAATGGGGCAGTTTACAGCCGTAGGTGATGATGACCAGTCGATTTATGCATGGCGTGGGGCTAAGCCTGAAAACATGGCTTTGCTTAAACAGGATTTCCCAAATCTTCATATTATTAAGCTTGAACAAAATTACCGCTCGACCAGCCGTATTTTGAAAGCTGCGAACTGTGTGATTCAAAATAACCCGCATATTTTTGATAAAAAATTGTGGAGTGATAAAGGCCATGGTGAAGTCATCAGAATTATTACCTGTCGTAATGATGATGATGAAGCAGAACGTGTAGTCAAAGACTTACTGACTCACAAACTTATGAATGGTAAGAACTGGAAAGATTACGCTGTATTGTACCGTGGTAACTTCCAGGCACGTGTATTGGAAACACAACTTCGCCAAATGCAGATTCCGTACAAACTCTCTGGCGGTACATCGTTCTTCGCTCGTGCAGAAATTAAAGATGTAATGAGTTATTTACGTCTTATTATTAACCCAGAAGATGACAGTGCTTTCTTACGTATTATTAATACGCCTAAACGTGCGATTGGCCCAGTTACTCTTGAGAAGTTAGGCTTATTTGCACAAGAAAACAATTTGTCTTTACTTGGTGCTTCTTCTGACCAACGCTTAAGTATGGTGCTTCCTAAAAAGGCAGAAACTCAATTGCATGAGTTTGCTGATTTTATCTCGACGTTTACACGTGAGCTGTTGGAAGATGATGAGCCTGTGCCTAAAGTTCGTCAAATGATGAATGAAGCGGGTTATATCGACTATATTCGTGAGCAGTCCGCAACGCCTGCGCAAGAGAAAAGTAAACTCGATAATATCGAGAACTTGTTTAGTAGTATTCAAAACTTAATTAATCGTGCTGAAGATGTTGATGAAAAGAACATTGAAAGTGTGATTCGAAAACTAGTCTTGCTTGATATGTTAGAGCAACAGCAAGAGGAAGAAGACACTGATAAAGTGAACTTACTTACTCTACATGCCGCTAAAGGTTTGGAATTCCCATATGTCTATATTATGGGTCTTGAAGAAGAGCTGTTGCCGCATAAGAACTCAATTGCTGCTGAAACTATTGAAGAAGAACGCCGTCTTATGTACGTGGGAATTACCCGTGCACGTCAAGGCTTAACTTTGACTTTGGCAGAGCAGCGTAAAAATGGTGGTCAAATGAAACAGATGACTCCAAGCCGTTTCCTCGATGAGCTTCCGCAAGATGAGCTCGAATGGTTAGGGCGTAAAAAGAAAATTGCAGCAAATGTTGATCCTAAAGAACAGGCTCAACAATATTTGGCAAATTTAAAAGCTTTATTAAAGCGTTAATTTTTTAATTTTTAGGAAATCCCATGAAAGTTCAAGTTAAATTGCTCGATCCGCGTTTAGGTAAAGAGTGGCCTTTACCTTCATATGCAACAGCAGGGTCAGCAGGTTTAGATTTACGTGCCTGTTTAGATGAAGCAATTGAGATTGAACCAGGCCAAACTGTTTTGGTTAAAACAGGTATGGCAATTTATATTCATGATGTGAATTTTGCTGGTTTAATTTTACCGCGTTCAGGTTTAGGCCATAAACACGGTATCGTGCTTGGCAACTTAGTTGGTTTGATTGATTCAGACTATCAAGGTGAGTTGATGGTTTCAGTGTGGAACCGTGGTCAAACCACCTTCCGTTTAGAACCGGGTGAGCGTTTAGCACAGTATGTTTTAGTTCCAGTAGTTCAGGCTGAATTTGAGCAAGTAGAGGAATTTGAAGAAACTTTACGTGGCGCAGGCGGCTTTGGTCACACTGGTAAACAATAATTAATTTATAAAAAATAATGAAAAGAAACGCTTGTTTTACAAGTGTTTCTTTTTACACCTTGAATGTTACAATGAATTATATTACAAAACGCTTTACTCATATTCTTTTAACTTTTTTAGCAAATACCCATTTTTCAGTTTTTGAATACTCTATGTTTTTGCGATAGATCAAATTGATCTTTAAATAGAAGATACGCTATGAATGTAAGACACTCATTTCCAAAAAATATTTTCCGTGCTTACGATATTAGAGGCAAACTTTCTTATTTAACTACGGACGTCGTCCGTTCAATTGCCTATGGATTGGCACAACAATATAAACAAGCAGAACAAACTCAACTGATCATTGGTTATGATGCGCGCTTAACGAGTCCGGCTTATGCGCATTTAATCGAAGAGATATTAGTAGAGCAGGGTTTAAATGTTACAAATATTGGTTGTTGCTCAACCCCGATGATGTACTACATTGCACGGGAGTTTGGTGGTAATGGCATAATGGTAACAGCTAGCCATAACCCTAAATCAGATAATGGTATTAAATGGATTTTAAGAGGTGAACCTCCATCTCCTGAAATGATCCAGCAAGTAGGTGAATTTGCGCAAACATATGTACCTACTCATGCAATTTCATTATTAGAATTATCAACTCCTCAATTTAATTCAGAATTTTGTAAAAAATACCAACAAGCAATCTTTAACGATATTCAACTCAAGCGTCCTTTAAAAGTTGTATTAGATGGCCTGCATGGATCGGCAGGGCATTGCTCAAAACTCGTACTTGAAAAAATGGGTTGTGAAGTCATTGCTTTACGTACGACTCCAAATGGTGAGTTCCCTGATCACGCACCAGACCCTTCACATGCTGCGCATTTAAAAGAACTACGTAAAACGATTATTGAACAGGGGGCAGATATTGGTATTGCCCTTGATGGCGATGGCGACCGTGTCGTATTGCTTGATGAAAAAGCCAATATACTTACCGCTGACCGTTTATTGTCACTATTTGCACAAATGTGTCTGGAGCAGCAACCAGACAAAGAAATTGTATTTGATGTGAAATGCTCACTCATGGTTCAAAGAACTGTAGAACGACTTGGTGGTAAACCCAAAATGATTCGCACGGGAAGTAGCTTCCTCCGCGCGTATTTATCTCAATCAAATGGTAACGCTATTTTTGGGGGCGAATACGCGGGTCATTATGTATTTAATGATGGGCGTGGTTTTGGGTATGACGATGGTTTGTACGCTGCATTACGTGTAATGGAATATTTCACCGAGTCGAGTGCGACAACAATTTCTGATTTATTTTCTAATTATCCTGAAAGGTGCTGTACCGAAGATACTTATATTGGTACCCATCATTCCGACCCTAAACATGTACTACAAGATATTGAAATTTTAAGCCATCGTTTGGGTGCTCGAATTAGTAAAATTGATGGCGTACGTCTTGATTTTGATGATGGTTTTGGCATTATTCGAGCATCAAATACAGGTGAGTATTTTACCGTAAGATTTGACGCTGATAATCCTTTACGTTTAAAGGAAATCCAGCAAAAATTTATTGATATGTTGCAAGAGCGTTATCCGCAAATTGCACAAGAACTTTCTGAGGCCTAATAAGGAGAGGCGCAATGCCACAAGATCAGCATCTCGGCGTCGACAAAGCAAAAATCTTGATTGAAGCTTTGCCATATATTCAACGTTTTTCTGGTAAGACGCTGGTGGTGAAATACGGTGGTAATGCGATGACTGATCCTGAATTGGAAAGTTCATTTGCCCGCGATATCGTTTTACTTAAAACTGTGGGTTTAAACCCGATTGTTGTGCATGGCGGTGGCCCACAAGTTGACTCTTTCTTAAAGCAATTAGGACGTGAGTCTGACCGTATTGATGGTATGCGTGTGACCGATGAAGCTACGATGGAAGTGGTTGAAATGGTCCTAGGCGGTAGCGTAAACAAATCTATTGTTAATTTGATTAATAAACACGGCGGCCGTGCAATTGGTTTGACTGGTCAAGATGGTAACTTATTACGTGCCCGTAAGTTATTAATGGAAAAACAAGAAGAGGACGGTTCGATCAAACATATCGACTTAGGTATGGTTGGTGAGGTGACCGGGGTTAAAACTGATGTATTAGAGATGTTTACCCAAAGCGACTTTATTCCTGTTATTGCTCCATTAGGTGTTGATGAAAAAGGTAATACTTACAATATTAATGCTGACTTGGTGGCTGGGAAGGTCGCAGAAGCATTAGGCGCAGAAAAATTAATTCTGCTGACTAATATTAGTGGCGTATTAGATGAAAACAAAAACCTTTTAACCGGTTTAACGACACAAGAAGTTGACCGTTTAATCGAAACAGGCGTAATTTACGGTGGAATGATTCCTAAAGTAGGCTGTGCGCTTGACGCTGTAAAAGGTGGTGTTGTGAGCGCACATATTGTTGACGGTCGTGTACCGCACGCAACATTACTTGAAATCTTTACAGATCACGGGGTCGGTACGCTCATTTCTAACCGTACACAAACGACTCACTAATTCTTATTAATTTTTATTAAAAGATCACGCTAAGTGGTCTTTTTTTATGCCATTTAATTTTAGTCATTTTTTTGTCATGAGCTTTGACTAGTGTAGTGGGTGTCACTAGGAGCGTTCATTATGCTGGAAAAATTTAATCAATATCGCCAAACCTGGACTTTACCTTTAAATCGCCATAAGGCTAACAATCAAACACAATTCCGCTTTGAATGGGTTGATAATTTAAAAGAATTACAAGATGTACAACGGTTTCGTGCACAACAATTTAGTAAACAATTCGGCATTCAGTTTGAAGATAATTTAGATCAAGATATTTACGATTTTGGCTGTGAGCATGCTGTATTAAGAGAAAAATGGACAGGAGAAATTGTTGCTTATACACGACTTAAGCTCTTCCAAGGCCATGAAATAGGGCAAAGTTACAGTGCTAATGAGTTTGATATTGTCCCACACTTGTCACATTTGCCAAATGTATTAGAGATAGGGCGTACTTGTGTGCATCCACGTTTTCGTAATGGTAAGGCACTTTCAACATTATGGCTGAATCTTGCACCTAAAGTATTGTGGTCAATGCGCGCTAAATATTTGATGGGATGTGTCAGTATTCATCTGCAAGATAATTTGGCTAGAGCGTACTATACACACCGTCAAATTCAGCAATTACCGGACACTAAAACCATCGATATTCGTTCTAAAAAAATCTATGAACCTGAATATCCGGAGTTTAGTTTCCCTCAAGACGAGCGGATGCCGAAACTATTCCAAATGTATTTGAGTATGCAGTCTAAATTATCCAAAGATGCTTTCTTTGATGCTGAATTTAACTGTCTCGATTACTTTGTATTTTTAGAAGTGAATAAAATTGCCACTTCGTTTGTAATGAACAAAATGGCTCAGCGATAAAGTTATCTTATATTTTGTAATAGCGAGCGCATATTGGGATTTACAAGCCAATTTACTCTCATGCACAATAGTACGCATGGGGTAATGAAGTGAAAGTTTAAAAACAATATGTGCCAGCTATTAGGAATGAATTGTGCAACACCAACGGATATCACTTTTTCTTTCCGTGGTTTTTCACAACGCGCAGGAATTACCTCTGACCATAGTGATGGTTTTGGTATTGCCTTTTTTGAAGATAAGGCATGCCGTTTATTTGTAGATAACCAGTCTGCAGTTGAATCACCAATTGCTGATCTTATTCGTAATTATCCCATTAAATCACGTAATGTAATCGCACATATTCGTAAGGCGACTCAAGGCAAAATTACGCTTGAGAACTCACATCCTTTTATTCGGGAGTTATGGGGACGTCACTGGATTTTTGCCCATAATGGCGATTTACATGATTTTAATCCACCCTTGAGCGGACGTTTTACGCCGGTAGGGAATACCGATAGCGAAAGAGCATTTTGTTATTTATTAGATCAATTGGTCGAAGTATTTGGTTATGAAGAACCAACGCTTGAGCAGATATTTGAAGTATTAGAAAAGATTTCTCCTCAAATTGCAGAATATGGGACATTTAATTTCTGTTTATCGAATGGTAAAGCTTTATTTAGTTATGCGATTACTAAATTACATTGGTTAGTTCGAGAATATCCATTTAATAATGCACATTTAATTGATTTAGATGTTGAGGTTGATTTTAGTCAGGTGACGACTCCTGAAGATCGAGTTGCAGTAATTACCACTGAGCCTTTAACTCATAATGAAACATGGATTGCTTATCAACCTGGTGAAATGATTTTATTTCAACATGGTAAACCTATAAAAAAAGCGATTACTCAAGTTGAAAGATTAATACGTGAAGAGAAAAATCCTGAACTTAAGCGTATTACTCGTGCTGACCAATATTAATTTTTTATTGAATGAAATGTAATTTCTTAAGAAATATATATTTTTGTTTATTTAATAATAAAGTATTTTGTTTAAAAAATACTTTATCTTTTTAGTTGGTTAATATTAATTAATTTTTTAAAAATCAAAATCTTAACTATTTATTCATTTTTATTTATTTAAAGCCGACAAAATAGCTTTGTTTTTATTTATACCCTTTAAAGATAAGATGCGGTTTATGCAACAGTCATTGAACATCATTGGGGGTGATGTATGAAAATGAAATGGGCTTCAGAATATAATACTGGTATTGACGTTATTGATGAGCAACATAAACGAATACTGGATTATATTAACGAGATTGATGATGTAAAAGATGATGAGGATAGACGTCGTATTAAATACGTTTTAGACAATATTATTGATTATACGCAATCACATTTTACCTTTGAAGAAAGTTTACAAGAGGAAGCTGATTATAAATATAGAGTGCCTCATAAACGTGTACATGACTTATTTATTAAAAAAATAGAGTTATATCGTGAACGTTTTGAAATGGGCCATACGATTGAAGCAGAATTACAAGAGATCTTGGCTAAATGGTTAATTAACCATATTCAACATGATGATGCCGATTATGTGGGGGCAGTAAAAGAAAATATGATGGGGATTATTAGAGAAAAAGAAAAGAAGAAAGGAAAGAACTGGTTCGCCCGTTTTTTCTCATAACCTTAATTAAAAAAACTCTAATATACAGTTAGCGCGGCAAACTATCGTTTCGGTGGTTTGCTTTTTTTATTGTGCAAACTTTGATTTTCATGCATGAGACGGGCAAAATATCTATAGACTTTTTCAAGGAATGCATAATGCAGGACATACCTATGTCACGATGGTTATCGCCTCTTATGGCGTTTTGCTTATCTTTTGTCATCATGGCCACTTTGGCACCAACCATGGGAATCCAGATTGATCGTCAAATCGATTTCTGGTTATTGTGGTTTGGCACTATGTTGTTATTGGCATTACCAGTTTGTTATTTGGAAATTGCTTTAGCAAAACGATCAAAAACAACCGCTTTAAATGCGTTATCGAGTTTAACTCGTGAAGCTGATAGTTCCCCTAAATGGCGTGTGGTTGGCTGGCTTGCTGTTGTTTTTATTCCTTTCTTAGCGGGTAACGTTCTAAGTACTGCGAGCAATATATTAGTTGCACAGTTTGCCCCAAGCATTTCCGGTCAAATTATTTTTGCAGGCCTTGCAGTTGCTGCCTTGGTATTATCTTTTATTCCACGCCAAATACTCATTTTATTAATGACCTTAGGAGTAATCGCTTCTATTGTGTTGGCAAATACGATGGGCTCGACTTTACAACCTTGGCATTGGACCAGTGTTGAGTTTAAGGAGTGGGGTAATGCAACTGTACTTGCACTTGTCGCGAGCGGGTTAGGTTTAGGGCTTTACTGGCAAAATAGTGTAGGTGCTGTTCAGGTGCAAGAAGGCGCAACGAAAACTGTTCTTCCAATTTGGTTAGCTCAGCTCATTGCTGTGGTTGCTTTTGGCTTTTTCTCGCTTCAGGCTCAATTACCTGTTTTAACGTGGATATTTACTGGCGTAATGACATCCGCGTTATTTGTGCAGTTGGCTAGAGAACAACTTGCTCAGCGTCAGCTTATGCCTGTTTTACAATGGGTGATTATTGTTGTAGCAATTGCAGTTTGGGCTGTGCCGGAAGTTCATAATTTATTCACGCTCATTCTTATGCTGTGGGGCTTACTTATTTGCTTAATCTATGCAGTTTTTGCAGGTTGGATTATGAAAATTAGCCACTTACGTAAATCGATGAATTTTAGCAATGAGCTTTTTTATAACCTATGGCGTATTGCTGTACGTATCGTATTGCCACTTTCAATTATTGTGGCAATGATTGCTGTAATTGGACAAAGTATCTAATGGAACGTACACAACAAGTTTGGGTCGCTTTTGCGGTACCGGAACAACAGTTTTTAATTTCTGTTCCATTTGAAGAGGGAATGACTGCTGCACAGGCAGTTCAAGCAAGTGGTTTATCAAATCAAGTTGATTTGCCTGAACCACTTCAGCTCGGCATTTTTGGAGTAAAAGTAGAAACTAATGCGGTATTACACGCGGGTGATCGAGTTGAGGTTTATCGACCATTAACGATTAATCCAAAAGATATTCGCCGGAAACGTGCTGCGAAAAACCCTGTAGGCAGATACATTAAAGGCAATCGCTTTAAGCAATCAGCTCAATAAGCAAAACCCCTCAAGTATTTCACTAGAGGGGTTTCTTTTTATTAGAAAAAACGATTATAGTGGTGGGGCAGTTAAAATTGCTTCTTTGGAAGCAGGTAAACCTGGTTGCGATTCTGGAATAGTCTCTAAACCTTCAATTTTAGTTACGGTTCCAGTTCCATCAAAGTAAATTTTTAAATGCTGACCATGTGCTGCGGGGATTTTCGCTTTTTTAGCATATGTTCCCGGGATATAGTTGTAGATATAGTCCCAACGTTGTGGATTGAGGGGATCAGTCACTGTTGGGCTACCAAGCAAAAAGCGCACTTGCTGGAAATTCATGCCGACCTGTACTTGAGAGGCTTGAGCTTTAGTCAATGGAGTCCCTTGAGGAATATCAACCTTATATACACCAAAGATTGAACAACCAGCTAGGAGTGAAGTGACGAATAACGTCAGCACGAGTTTTTGCATTTTGCTACACTATCCCAATAAATTATGATGCATTTGATCAAAGGATAGATCATACTTCATCTAAATTCTATTGCCTATTCCAACTTGAGATTTGTTGAGAGACCTTTTTTCATGCCTATTTCCAATCAAGATTTGCGCAAAGCTGGACTTAAAGTTACCCTTCCACGAATTAAGATTTTGGAATTATTAGAAAATTCAAAACAACATCATCTTAGCGCCGAAGATATTTACAAGACTTTGTTAGAGCAAGGGGAAGATGTCGGACTTGCGACAGTTTACCGTGTGTTAACACAATTTGAAGCTGCGGGTATTATTCAACGTCATCATTTTGAAAATAACCATTCTGTTTTCGAAATCATGCAAGAAGATCATCACGATCACTTAGTATGCCAAAACTGTAACAAAGTCATTGAATTTACTAATGATGTTATCGAGAAAGAACAGCATTCTGTAGCAGAACAACATGGGTTTACCTTAACGGGTCACTCATTAAATCTCTATGGTTACTGTAATGAACCTGAATGTCAGGAAGCATTGCGCAAGAAATAATCGTTTTCACATAAAGAAAACAAATAAAAAAGGAAGGTTACGTTTAACCTTCCTTTTTTTATGAAGAAATTACTGGCGGTCAAAAGTTAAATGCTGTTTCCCGTCTGATAATTGATCAGGACCCTCATCAGCAAGTTTAATGGTTAAACGTAAATCGTTCGGTGAGTCAGCATGTTTAAGTGCATCTTTGTAGGTAATTTGACCAGCTTTATATAAATCAAATAAAGCTTGGTCAAAGGTCTGCATACCAAGTTCACGTGAGCGTTTCATCAAATCTTTAATTTCATGAATTTCACCTTTACGGATGTAGTCTGAAATTAATGGTGAGTTAATTAAAATCTCAATTGCTGCACGGCGTGAATTACCATCTGGTGTTGGAATGAGCTGCTGCGCAATCATAGCCTTTAAGTTAAGTGACAAGTCCATATAAAGCTGACTATGACGGTCACTTTCAAAAAAGTGAATAATACGGTCGAGCGCTTGGTTGGCGTTATTAGCGTGCATGGTAGCTAATACAAGATGGCCTGTTTCAGCAAAGCCAATCGCGTAGTCCATGACTTCACGAGAACGGATCTCACCAATTAAGATCACATCCGGCGCTTGTCTTAGTGTATTTTTCAAGGCAATTTCAAATGAGTCGGTATCGATCCCGACTTCACGCTGAGTAATGATGCAGCCTGCATGTTCGTGAATAAACTCAATCGGGTCTTCAATGGTAATGATATGGCCCTTAGAGTTATGGTTACGATGGCTGATCATTGAAGCCAATGAAGTGGATTTACCTGTACCTGTCGCACCTACGAAAATAATAATGCCGCGTTTGGTCATCGATAAATCTTTAAGTACAGGCGGTAACTGCAAGTCATCAATTGAAGGAATCTTGGTTTCAATACGACGTAGTACCATGCCTGGCATGTCGCGCTGCTGAAAAGCACTGACACGAAAACGCGCCGTTTTTTCACGGTTCATAATGGCAAAGTTACATTCACGAGTGTCTGCAAATTCTTTGCGTTGTTTTTCACTCATGATGGAATGTAACAGTTGACCAATCACTTCCCCAGAAAGACTGTTTTTTGAAATTGGAACAATTTGCCCGTTAATCTTCATAGAAGGCGCAACGCCATCTGTAATAAAGAGATCCGATGATTTTTTTTCAACCATCAGGTTGAGCAGGTCATTAAAATCCATAATTGTATTCTCGCTATTTTGTTATTTTTATAGGAATGATTCAGGCTGTTTTGCCGCAGTACGTGCGGTTTGTGGACTAATCACACCGCGAGCGACTAAGCCTTTTAAGCTTTGGTCTAGTGTGGTCATGCCATGATTGGCACCAGTTTGAATGGCTGAGTACATTTGCGCGACTTTGTTTTCACGAATTAAATTACGAATAGCCGGAATACCAATCATAATTTCATGGGCTGCGACACGGCCACCGCCATTCTTTTTAAGCAGGGTTTGTGAAATAACCGCTTGTAAAGATTCTGACAGCATGGCACGAACCATGTCTTTTTCTTCGGCAGGGAATACGTCAATCACACGGTCAATAGTTTTTGCAGCTGACGTGGTGTGGAGTGTACCAAACACCAAGTGACCTGTTTCGGCAGCGGTTAATGCCAAGCGAATAGTTTCAAGGTCACGCATCTCACCGACCAAAATAATATCAGGGTCTTCACGCAGTGCTGAGCGAAGTGCTTCATTAAAGCCGTGTGTGTCACGATGCACTTCACGCTGGTTAATGAGACATTTCTTAGACTGGTGTACAAATTCGATTGGGTCTTCCACCGTTAAAATATGGTCATAGCGGTTTTCGTTAATATAATCGAGCATCGCTGCAAGCGTAGTTGATTTACCCGAACCTGTTGGACCCGTCACCAGTACAATACCACGAGGATAGTCGCAAATATCTTTAAAGATTTGCCCTAGACCTAGATCTTCCATGGTGAGGACTTTAGATGGAATGGTACGAAAGACTGCACCAGCACCACGGTTTTGGTTAAATGCGTTAACACGGAAACGTGCAACATTAGGTACTTCAAAAGAAAAGTCAGTTTCGAGTTTTTCTTCATAGTCACGGCGCTGTTTATCATTCATGATGTCGTAGACCAAACGGTGGACATCTTTATGTTCTAGAGCTGGTAAGTTAATACGACGAACTTCACCGTCAACACGAATCATTGGTGGCATGCCAGCAGAAAGATGTAAATCGGACGCGCCATTTTTCACAGAGAAGGCGAGTAGCTCTGTAATATCCATAATTTCCCCAAGTAAATCAAAATATGTCATTATTTTGTAGAATAATATACGGCTTTCACCGAGGCTTACCAACACCTCGCTTTAGGTGAAAAGCAAAAAAGTTTTTTGAAAATGAGAACCTTGTCAATGAATTACCTGCAAGATGCGCGACAGCATGTATTACAGCAAATCAAAACAGCTTGTGAACTTGCTCAGCGTGCGCCTGAAACTGTGCAACTTTTAGCCGTATCGAAAACTCATCCGAGTGAAAGATTGCGTGAAATGTATGCAGCAGGACAAAGAGCATTCGGCGAAAACTATTTGCAAGAAGCTTTAGATAAAATTGATGCTTTACAGGATTTGGATATTGAATGGCATTTCATTGGTCATGTTCAGCGGAATAAAACTAAGCATTTGGCAGAGAAGTTTGATTGGGTTCATGGGGTAGATCGTTTAATTATTGCAGAACGCCTATCTAACCAACGTGGTGATGACCAAGCTGCGCTTAATATTTGTTTGCAAGTCAATATTGATGGGCAAGACAGTAAGGATGGTTGTGCACCGGAAGACGTTGCCGAGTTGGTTGCTCAAATGAGTCAACTACCGAAAATCAAGTTACGTGGTTTAATGGTGATTCCGGCTCCTGACAATACAGGTGCTTTTGCAGATGCCAAAAAATTATTTGATGCGGTAAAAGTCCAACATGCTCACCCAGAAGACTGGGATACATTGAGTATGGGAATGTCGAGTGATTTAGAAGCCGCAATTGCCGCTGGTTCAACCATGGTACGTGTAGGCACAGCTTTATTTGGGGCTAGAGACTATTCGCAAAAAGGCTGATGTAAGCGATTTCTTACAGAAATTGCGGCCTTTTGCGGCTATGGCAGACCATGCTTTTTTTGTACTATGAACTCATCAGGAAACAGGATGTTTCTAAGAATAACAATAAAAAGTCATGAATGGATGCAGACAGGTACGACAGGAGTCATACCAACGCAGAATCTAAAAAAGCCCCGACAGGATGTCGGGGCTTTTTAGTTTTTAACCCACTATTTCAATGGTACTTGCACCAGCGCCAAGTGGTTTCACTTGAATTTGTACAGGAATGCGTTCATGCATTTCTTGAATGTGTGAGATGAGAATGACCTGACGTCCCTGATTTTGCAGTTGGTCTAAAGCATTCATGACCATGTGCAAAGATGAGGCATCTAAAGTACCAAAACCTTCATCAATAAACAGTGATTCAATTTTCATTGAACCCGATGCCATATTGGCAATCGCTAAAGACAAGGCAAGGGCAGTTAAGAACGACTCACCGCCAGATAAAGAGGCAACTGAGCGGGTTTCTCCATCCATGTCGTGGTCAATAATGGCAAGACTTAAGGACTGATCAAGACGTTTTAGCGTATAACGCTGAGAAAGTATCGCCAGTTGTTGGTTGGCATGTTCAACTAAAATATCTAGGTGATATTGCTGAGCGTAGTCACGGAACTCTTTACCTTTAGCATCACCAATCAAGCCTGAAATTTTGCTCCAGCGATGTTCTTCTTGTTGAATGTTTTGAATTTGCTCAGCGTATTTTTGCTGTTTGGCAAGGTTTTGCTGATGTAATTCAAGCTTCAGCTTTAGCCCGTCACGCACTTCAAGCTGTGCTTTGAGCTTTGCAATATTGTCTTGAATGAGGGTAACGAGCTTTTCGTATTCAATATCTGGCTGAGTTTGTAAGTGCTCGCTTAATTGCTCTTGCATCGTTTTAAGGGCAGAAGAGGCTTCACTTAATAAACGCTCGGCATGATTAAGACGGTTGCGAATGTCTTGCTCTTGGGCTGAATTGATCTGCATGAGCGCCGTAAGATCATGTGGCTCAAAATCAGTATAGGCTTTTAACCAGTTTTGAATTTGCTCATCAATCTGCTGCTGATGTTGTGCAGTGTGTTGATGTTGATGCTTGAGCTGATCGAGCGCCTGTTTTTGCTGTTCAAAGTGCTGTCTGGTTTGTTCAAAACGTTGTTTAGCCTCGTGATACGCCGTCTGTTGTTGCTGACGTTTAGCGTCATGCTCAATTAGCCATTCGTGCGGTTTAATATCGGCACGGCCCGTCATTTGCTGAATGAGCGACACCGCTTTTTCATTATTTTGTTGGCCTTTGAGCGTAATCTCTTGGAGATTTTGTTCGATCTCATCAATTTGCTTGGTCATTTGCTCAAGGTTGGCAGCTAACATTTTAAGTTCTTGCTGCTGTTGTTCAAAACGCTGTGAAAGCTGTTCTTGTTGTTCAAGTTGCTTAGCACGTGCATCCAGAATAGCCCAAGTCTGCTTAGCTGTTTGGCTACTTGCTTGCTGCCATGCGTGCTGTTCGGTTTCCGATAAACACTCGACAATATGTTGAACTTGTTGTTGCCATTGCTGTGCTGTATTAAGCAAACTTTCATTACGCTGAATAGTTTGAATAAGCTGATTGTGTTGTTTAATCGCTTGGGTTAAACGCGCATTTTCTGAATCAAATAAACTTATGGCAGTTTGTGTCGCTTGTCTCAGCTCATTAAGTGTTTGTAAGATTTGTTCAGGAGCTTGATTAAGCTCAATGTGTAATTGATTGAGGTTAAACGCTTGCTCAAGTTCTTGCTGTAAGTGCGTCTGTTTTACTTGCAGTTGAGCTAGATATTTCTGAACTTGTTCAAGCTCGGCCCAGCACTGAGTAAGTGCATGTTGCTGGGTTTGCCATGCATTAAACTTAGTTTGCTCGAGTGCAATAGCTTGTTGCTCTTGCTGTTGCTGCAAATCGAATAAGGCCTTAGAAACTGCTCTGTCATCAATACGGTAGGGGTGATGTGTGCTTCCACACACTAAGCAAGCTTCGCCGTCTTTAAGATTGGCCCGTAACTGCTCAATATTTTCGGTGTGTAATAAACGTTGCTGTTGCAGGATGTGCTGTAAATTTTCACGTTCAATTTTTGCTGTTTGGTAGTCTTGTTCAGCTAACTGGCAAACGGTTTTAAGCTGCTCTTCTTGCGCGGAGGCTTGAGTATGTTTTTCGGTGAATTGCTGAAGTTCAGCATATAGCTCATGATAAATTTTTATTTTCTGTTGAATCAGATCTAACTGTGTGACTTGAGCAAGTTTCTGATCTTTATCTTTACGTTGCTGTTCAAGCTTTAACTCAACTTGTTCAACTGTGCCGAGTGAAGCTGTGAGTTGTTCGAGTTCACTTTTAGCTTCCGATAATTTTTGGCGGGCAAGGGTAGGATTGCCAAGCTGTTGTTCAATCGCTTGGTAATTTTGAATAAATTGCCCAAGTTGATGAAGATGCGCTGAAAGGCCCTTATCTAATACAGCATATTGCTGAGTCTGGATCAGCTGCTGTTGTAAATGAATTTTGTTCTGCTCAAGCTGTGCAATCTGCTGTTGTACAGCGTTCTGCTGCTGTTGCAGTGGGTTTAGTTTTTGCTCAAATAACTGTCTTTTTTCTTTGCACTTTTTATATTCATCGGCAATAAAGGCACGTTCTTGAATGGAATGTCGAACTTGATTTAAAGCTTGTTGATGCTGTTGTTCAAAATCGAGGGTCTGTTTGAGCTGTTGTTCTGCAAGTTGATATTTTTTTTGTCCCGTTTCAAAAATTTGTACCAACTCATTAAACTTGGTTTGAGCTTGCTGAATTTGCGGTTCAAGTTGTTGTAGGGTCTGTAAATTTTGAGCTTGCTGAAAAACTTGTGGGCGTATTTCAGAGAAAACTTCAAGACGTTTTAATTGCTCACGTTCACTAGCCAGTTGTTGATGGTGATTTTGCTGGGTTTGAAACTGTTGCTGTTTTGTTTGAACTTCTTGCTCAAGTTTTGCTTTGCGTTCAAACCATTGTTGCTGTTTGTCTAAGACATGTTTTTGCTGTTCTAACTGTTGATAGTTTTGTTCGGCTTGCTGGTATTGCTCGGTAAATGCAGCAATCTCTTCATCAGACAAAATTTCAATATGGCCTAAAAACTCTTCAAGCTGTTTACGCTGCTTTGCAATATCGGCTGTTTTACGAAAAGCCAGTTCACCGATTTTGGCGAAAATGCTGGAGTTGGTCAGGTACTCAAGTAATTCACCACGTTCGCTGTCTCGAGCTTTTAAAAAAGCAGTGACTTCTGACTGCGCAAGTAATACGGCACGAGTAAACTGCTCAAATGAAAGCTGGGTAATTTGTTTAACTTTTTCATCAACCGCTTTGGCTTTATCAGCAAGCACGACACCATCGGTTAAGCATTTTAAGTGGCGCTGTACGCTTTGTAATTTACCATTTGGGTTTTCACGTGCCCGCTTAATTTCCCAACGAGCCAAATAGCGTTTTTGATCTTGCGCAATAAAACAAAGCTCAGCAAAACCATGTCCTGTACCACGACGTAAGACAGTTAAAGGCGAATTGGTCAGTAACTCGGAACCATCAACATCTTTTAACTTACCATCGCTGTCTTTAAGGCGAGGAACCCGATTAAATAAGGCCAGACACATGGCATCTAAAATGGTCGATTTACCTGCGCCAGTTTTCCCCACAATCGCAATAAGACCTGCATGGGCCAGAGGTGCGCTTTCAAAATCAATAAAATGTTCATCAGCAAGCGATGCCAGATTTTTTATTCGAATGGATAAAATTTTCATGACATATCCTTAATGGCTTGCATCATTTTCAAGATGTTTTTGTGCTTCTTGTACCAGACTCAGAAAATCTTTTAAGACCGCATCATCGGCACTGTAACCTTGTTTTTCCCAGATATTTTGAAAGAGTTTTTCTGGTGTTGGTGGTTCAAGTGCGATTTGCTGAGTAGTATTTGAATCGGTGGTGTCTTTGTTCACATATTGACGTGAAATACGTACTAAACGATAGCGGTCAGGTGGTAGGGCTGCTTCAAACTGCTGACGTAAATTCGGCTGTGGCGGCGTTAAACTATAATATTCAATATCGACATATTCACGGTGGTCAATATTTTCAATCATGCCGTTTGGTAATGCTTTGAGTTGTTGCAGCACCTCGTTTAGCTCACCACGAATGCGGTGCAATTGTATGCAGCGCGGAATTTCCACAGCTTCAAATTGCAAACGGTTGTCCGTATCTTGAGAAGGGTCAATTTTGACCTCAACCACTTGGTGTTTATAGTTAATTTCACTAAAAGAAAGTGGAATGGGTGAGCCGCTATAACGAATGTGCGGCTGGCCTACTTTTTGTGGTTTATGTAAGTGCCCTAAAGCGACATAGTCGACAGCATCTTCAAACAATGTCGTCGAAAGTGCCTCTTCATTACCAATAATAATAGGGCGTTCAGAGTCGGATGTTTCCCCACCTTGCATATGGGCATGCGACATCAAGATAAGCGCTTGGTCTGGTGTCTTACGACGTTTGGCTTCGGCAATGAGTTGCTGGTGCAAATAGGCAATCGCGTTTTTGCTATTGGTGGTATGTTCGTTAAAGCCCGTAATTTCGGCCGAACGTAAAAAAGGCAGGGCAAGGCACCACGCCACAATATCTTGATTTTGGTTATAGATAGGTAAAAGCAGTCGATCGAGGTCTAGAGTTTTATCTTCATTCCAGCGAACCACACCCACGGTTTTTGCATTGTATTTTTCTAAAAGTGGCTCGACCTGTTCAATACGGTAGCCTGAGTCATGGTTACCCGCAATCATGAGTGTTTGCATGTGCGGTGCAATACGATGGGCATCTGCTAAAAATTGGTAGAGTTGTTTTTGTGCTTGAGAACCCGGGTTAATGACATCAAAAATATCGCCAGCAATAAGCAGGGCATGTGGCTGTTTTTCTTGGATTTGAGTGAGCAACCAGCTTAAAAATTGTTGGTGTTCGTAATGTCGTGAGTGATTATAAAAAAACTGCCCCAAATGCCAGTCAGAAGTATGTAGAAAATGTACGGACATAGAAACAGACATCAAGCCAAAATAAACACAGATACGTTAGCATAAATTGGCAGGAGATTTTATCAAGACATTTTAAAGTGCTCGTTATTTAAGCCCATAGTAAAACTTGAATTAAATTTTTCACTTTAAACGCTGCTTTGTTACTATCAGGTCAAACCATGAACTTTGAGAATAAAATGACTATTCATAAATACGAAGTAAAAATACAGTGGGAAGGCAATACGGGTACAGGCACTTCATCTTATCGTTCATATAAACGAGACTTTAGTATTCAGCATCCTCAAAAGACCACTATTCAAGGTTCATCAGACCCTGCCTATTTAGGCGATGTGACCAGATGGAACCCAGAAGATTTATTGGTCGCGTCAGCTTCTGCTTGTCATAAGCTTTGGTATTTACACCTTTGTGCAGTCAATCATATTCACGTTGTGAGTTATGTCGATCATGCACTTGGTTTTATGGAAGATACAGACCCGGTCAAACGTGGTCATTTTACCCAAATTATTTTAAGGCCTGAGGTTGTTTTAGAAAAAGGTGCTGACCAAGAGCTTGCAGCAAAACTACATGAAGAAGCACATCACGAATGTATGATTGCCAATTCGGTAAATTTTCCAATTACATGTGAAGCCAGCTTTAGCTTTGCTGAATAATTCATATGAAATAGCCACCGATAAGAGGCGGTGGCTATAAATTAAAAATAATTAAAGTCGTTAAATAAAATCTTTAAGCTGCATTTTCATCGACTTGAAAAATACCAAAAACGTTGTGGTCTAAATCGACAAAGTAACCATGCCAAGCGCGGCCCGGAATAGCGAATTTATCCATTGCCACAATGCCACCTTGCGCTAAAATTTTTGCAGCCACTTCATCGAAGTTTTCCACCTGAACCGAACAAGTAAATGCATTGGTGCCATATTCCATTGGCGGTGTTTGAGCAGGGCGTTTTAAGAGTCCTCCCATAATTGAAGGTGTCTCTATGCGGTAATATTCAATCGGTAAGCTTTCATCGAGTTTAAATTGCCAACCAAACACAGCTTGATAAAACTGCGCATCGCGGGCAGGGTTTGAAGACTGGATTTCAAAATAGGCAATATTGTTCATATTATTTAAATCATATTTTTATGGTGTAAAAAGTATACGCATAGCCTTTATAGCCACGAAAGCACTATTGTGTATGGTGAGCGTAAAATAAATGAAAGTGCTAGAAAATAAAAACCGACGATTCGAGTGATGAGAGAATCGTCGGTCAAAAACTTCATCAAGGGTTTCGGCTGCTAACAAAACCTAATCCGAAGGAAGAAAGAGTCGTAATGAAAGGTCACCGAAACAATTTTGCGGATGCCGTGCAAAGGAAGTATTCGGTTGCTGCGACCTTGTTACCCTATATAACGTCAAGAGATCAGGATTGGTTGACAGAAAAATGAAAAAAAATCGAAAAAAATTTATAATTATTTTTTTGAACTCATAAATTAGGCAAAAATATGACTAAATTACGTTCTTACTTTCTCTGGTTTTTTGCTTTATGCATCGTGCTAACCTTAATTGTCGGTGTGATTGCAGCACTATTACCAGCGAGTGTAGGCGGTATTTTAACAGCCGTTCCATATTTAGGCGCAATGATTTTTGTCTTATTTAGATTTTTAAAGAAAGAACGCCGTGCACCGACAGTACCAGAAAAAAAGAAATTTACTTTAGGTTTTACCCTCATATTTTGGGGCTATAACTTGTGTGGAGTTTTATTTGGTCTGTTTTTATTTTCAAGAAAAGACCCTGAGATTTTGCAAAACTTTATGCTTTATCTCAAACAGCCTCAGTTCTTAAGCATTATGGTGATTATGCTTTTAATGTTAGCTATTCCGCTTTATTTAATTACCTATTGGTTTTATGGCAAACAAGCCCAGCGCATGGCAAACAAAATGTTTAATGTGTCATAACTCACCACAAAACTGATACGATTAGTTCGTTATTAAATTTTATAACTATATAAATTAAAAACTGCTGTCCTCGGTTTTGGAGGAAATATGAATAAGAATGTATTAATTACAGGTGCAAGTGGTTTTATCGGAACGCATTTAATTAGGTTCCTATTACAAAAAAATTATAACGTGATTGCCGTGACACGGCAGGTTGGAAAGGAATCTGACCATCCTGCTTTACAGTGGGTGCAAAAATTTGAAGATATTGCGACACGTCAAATTAACTATGTGGTGAATTTAGCAGGCGCAAATATTGGAGAGAAACGTTGGACTGGGTCACGTAAAAAACAACTCATTGAAAGCCGTGTAAATACGACCCGAAAATTGTATGTATGGCTCAAGCAATCTCAAATTTTTCCTGAAGTGATTGTCTCTGGTTCTGCAATTGGTTATTACGGTATAGATAATCAAGAAAAGTGGACAGAGGTGTGCACTGAACAAAGCTCGCCACAGCCCATTTTCATGTCTCAGCTTTGCCAAGAGTGGGAACGCGCAGCGTTAGCAGACGCTCAGCAAAATACTAAAATTATTCGTTTAGGCGTTGTGTTTGGGCAGGGTGGCGGCATTTTGCCTAAAATGTTGCTTCCTATTCGACTCAATTTAGTCGGTCAAATTGGTCACGGACGTCAGCCTGTAGTATGGGTACATATTGAAGACGTATTAAACGCAATTGAGTTTATATTCAAGCATCCTCAATCTGCTCAAATTCACAATCTCGTGGCACCAGAAAATGTGACCCAAAAGGTATTTGTTGAACAAGCTGCCAAAGTTTTGAATAAGAAACCAATGTTGTCGGCGCCTAGTACAGTTTTTCGCTGTTTGTTAGGAGAGCAGTCGCAATTGATCTTAAATGGGCAATACGTCAAACCCGTAGCCTTACAAGCAGAAGGATTTGAGTTTGCTTATCCTCAATTAAAAATGGCTTTAGAGAATATACTCGCCTCAGGCTAAGATTTTATTTTGCAAACGCTCTGGGGAATATGCTTTGGCATCAACTAATGTTGGTTGTCCTAGCATAAGCTGACGGAGCAATTGCGCAGAACCTGCGCCCATACACAAACCATTTCTAAAGTGCCCAAAGTTTGCCCATAGGTTGTCCATTTCAGGCATTTTACCAATGTATGGAACACCGTTTGGTGAACTTGGTCTGAGACCTGCCCAACGATGTACAATCGGGAAATCGGCCAGTTCAGGCACCATTTCTAAACATGCTTCTAAAATATTGTGCTGTGTAGTTTCATCGGTAGAGGTGTCAAAACCACGATGTGCCATACTAGACCCGCACACGATATGACCGTCCATACGTGGAATCAAATACATGACTCGATTCATACACATGGTCGGTAGCCAGTGAGCAGGGGTTTTAAATAACAGCATCTGACCTTGCACAGGTTCGACTGGAATGTCGAGTTGTAATTGTGAGTTCCAGTAATGGCTCCAAGCGCCCGAAGTTATTACAAAATGGTCTGCTGTATGTTTGCGACCATCTTCGGTTTGGAGTGCTTGTATGGCATCACCTTGTTGAATCAGTTTTTTAACAGGAGTGTTTTCAAAAAACTCAACATTCGGATGTTGCTTTAAATAGCGAATCAGGGACTGTAATACGCGAGGATTACGAATATTAGACAGTTCAGGGAAATAAATCGCTTCTTGAAACTGATCGGAAATATGTGGATTTACTTGCTCTAAGGCATCTCTTTGTAAATATTCACAGCGCTGCATCGGTTCTTGATGCTGCTCGGCGTAGGACAAACCAACGTCAAAATCTTCTTCATCAAAAATCAGCATGCCTGTGTCATGAATTTCAAAATCAATCCCTGTAATAGGGTAGAGCTTTTGGTTCCATGCTTGATAAGAGGCTTTGCCAAATTGGGCAAGTTGGTTCACTACATGCACATAGCGCCACGGGTACATTGGAGAGAGAATACCTCCACCAGCCCAAGAGGCTGCTTGTCCCGCTTGTTGTTGATCAAAAATGCTGATGGTACAGCCTTGTTCAACCAACTCCAGCGCAGACATTAATCCACTTATGCCCGCGCCAATGATTGCAATATGCATGCAGTGTTATCCTTTCTCTGCGAACTTAGTTCATTTCCTTGAGTTTTTCAGCAGCAGTTTCTGCAAAGTAAGTCCAGATTCCGTCTGCACCAGCGCGGCGGCAGCACATGAGCGATTCTAAAATCACTGAGTCCGATAACCAGCCATTTTGAATTGCGCCAGCTAACATTGCGTATTCGCCACTCACTTGGTAAATGAATGTCGGAATACCAAAGGTATCTTTCACTTCACGTACCACATCCAGATATGGCATGCCCGGTTTTACAATCACCATGTCGGCGCCTTCTTGAATATCAAGCGCGATTTCATGTAATGCTTCGGCACGGTTGGCAAAGTCCATCTGGTAGTTATATTTATTACCACCTTTTAGGTTGGATGCAGAGCCAACAGCATCACGGAAAGGACCATAGAAGCTAGACGCATATTTCGCAGAGTAGGCCATGATGTTGGTGTAGATGTGACCATTGGCTTCTAAAGCCTGACGAATCGCGCCAATACGGCCATCCATCATGTCACTTGGTGCAATTACTTCGGCACCTGCTTCTGCGTGACTTAAGGCTTGTTTAATCAAGCATTCTACAGTCTCGTCATTGAGCACATAGCCAGTTTCATCAATAATGCCGTCTTGACCATGAGTCGTGTATGGGTCGAGTGCACCATCGGTGATTAACACCATTTCTGGTAATTCTTTTTTAAGCAAACGGCAGGTGGTTTGAACTAAACCATCTTCACGCCATGCAGCTTCTGCGGTAAGGCTTTTATCTTCTTGAGGTGTTACAGGGAAAAGAGCCAGTTTGGATACGCCTAATTCCAGAAGTCTTTCAGCTTTTTTCAGTAATAAATCTGCCGACAAACGCTGAATGTTTGGCATACTTGGAATATCTTGGGTTTGATTTTGTCCCGGTAATACAAATACTGGATAAATCAAGTGATTGGTAGTGAGCTGTGTTTCGCTGACCATCGCACGCAACTGGTCATTTTTACGGATACGGCGCATGCGAGTAGCTGGAAATGCAGGACGATTGAACGTATAAGTCATAACAATCTCGATGTTCGGTATTACACTAGGATAGGTTGGCGGATATTCCATTACTGTCAACCGACTGCTGTATTGTAGCCCCATAATGCTGGATTTGTACAAAATTATGGGTGTTTATCATGCTTTTAAATTTAGGCAACGTATGAGTGATGAAAAGAAAAATTGGACGGGGAACATACAATTAGGCGCCAAAACCGACCTAAATGTGGTTCTCAACCAATTGTGTAAGGCGTTTAATAGCTGTCCATTTTTTAAGCATAGTGGAATGATTATGCGTGTGGTAGATGGGCACATTGAAGGCTATGTTGAAATGCAACCTGACCTCATTGGTAATTTGGCTTTTCAGGTTTTGCATGGTGGTGTGGCTGCAACTTTGCTTGATAGCATTGGTGGAATTGTGGCAATGGAACATCTCTATCGCCGTTCAACCCCCGAAACGCTGCCTGAAACCATTAAACAGGTTACACGCTTGGCAACTGTCGATATGCGTGTAGATTATTTGGCACCGGGGCGCGGTAAATATTTTATTGCACGTGCCGAAGTCCTACGTTTAGGCCGCAAGGGCTGTACTATGCGTATGACTATGGTCAATGATGAAGATAAACAGATTGCTGCCGGCATTGCCTCATATGCCTATTAATCTAGGCATTTTAAGCATTTAAAAAGCGCTCAGGGCGCTTTTTTTCATATTAAAAAAGATAAAAATTTTACAAAAACTTTGAGATAAACATTAATTTAATTAGAACGAACGCATTAGTTATATTTTTTTATTCTCATATCATGAGGTTTTAGCGTTAAAATTGTCTCCTTTGACAATGCGGTATGTCTTGTTTATAGAAAAATAAAAACTCTATAACAAGGTGTAGTGCGAGATTGATGGCAAAGCCAACTCATCTTTAGGAACATACCATGACTGATGCACAAAGCAATGTACAAGAAACAGTGCCAACAACATCTGCCTCGGATGACAACATGCAAAACAAGCGCAAAAAATTTCTTGGTTTCTTTGCGCTGATTTTATTGATCGCCGCTATTTTATATGCAATCTGGGCATTATTTTTAAATCACTCGGTGAGTACGGATAATGCTTATGTCGGTGCAGAAACCGCGCAAATTACCTCAATGGTTAGCGGACAGGTCGCTCAGGTTTTGGTAAAAGATACTCAAACAGTACACCGCGGTGATGTGCTGGTTCGTATTGATGACCGTGATGCCAAAATCGCGTTGGCACAAGCCGAGGCAGAGCTTGCCAAAGCAAAACGCCAATATAAACAAACTGCGGCAAACAGTAGTTCTTTAAACTCTCAAGTGGTGGTTCGTGCTGACGAAATTAACAGTGCTAAAGCACAGGTTGCTCAAGCACAAGCCGACTATGACAAAGCTGCTTTAGAATTGAACCGCCGTGCACAGCTTGCGGCATCCGGCGCTGTGTCTAAAGAAGAACTCACCAAAGCACAAAGTGCGGTTGAAACTGCTAAAGCAGGGCTAGAGCTTGCTAAAGCCGGCCTTGCACAAGCGACTTCTAGTCGTAAGGCAGCCGAAAGCACTTTAGCTGCAAACGAAGCGCTAATTCAAGGTGTAAGCGAAACCTCGACTCCGGATGTACAAGTTGCACAAGCGCATGTAGAACAAGCTCAGCTTGACTTGGAACGTACCGTGATTCGTGCACCAGTTGATGGTGTGATTACACGCCGTAATATTCAAGTGGGTCAACGTGTTGCACCGGGTACAAGCATGATGATGATTGTGCCACTCAATGATTTATATGTAGATGCTAACTTCAAAGAAAGTCAGTTGAAAAAAGTCCGCCCAGGTCAGCCAGTCACATTAACGTCAGATTTATATGGTGATGATGTTGAATACCACGGCAAAGTGGTGGGCTTCTCTGGTGGTACAGGCTCTGCCTTTGCCTTAATTCCGGCTCAAAACGCAACAGGTAACTGGATTAAAGTGGTTCAACGCTTACCGGTTCGTATTGCACTTGACCCGAAAGAACTTGCTGAACACCCATTACGTGTTGGCTTGTCGATGGAAGCAAAAGTCGACTTATCTGCGAAGTAAACGCTTATGAAAACGCAAACACCTTTTGCCGAGTTAAGCGGTGGCCGTTTACTACTGGCAGCGTTTGTTATTGCCTTGTCGAACTTTATGGTCGTACTTGATACGACCATTGCCAACGTCTCTGTACCGCATATTACCGGTAACCTTGCTGTTTCAAGCACACAAGGAACATGGGTCGTTACTTCATATGCAGTTGCAGAAGCGATTTGTGTACCTTTAACGGGCTGGCTAGCTGGCCGCTTTGGAACGGTGCGGGTCTTTATCTTCGGTTTAATTGGCTTTACGGTCTTTTCTTTCCTATGCGGTTTGGCAACATCGTTAGAAATGTTGGTGTTTTTCCGTATTGGGCAGGGCCTTTGTGGTGGTCCACTTATGCCACTCAGCCAAACCTTGCTTATGCGTATTTTCCCTCAAGAAAAGCATGCGCAGGCAATGGGCCTATGGGCAATGACCACAGTCGTCGGGCCAATTTTAGGACCAATTTTGGGTGGTCTGATTAGTGATAACCTGTCTTGGCACTGGATTTTCTTTATTAACTTACCGGTTGGTATTGTCTGTGTATTAGCAGCAATGCGCTTGTTAAGAGTAGCCGAAACAGAAACCATTTCTTTAAGAATCGACACTGTTGGTTTAGGCCTGTTAATTCTGTGGATTGGTGCGCTACAGCTTATGCTCGACTTGGGGCATGAACGCGACTGGTTTAACAGCACGAGTATTGTGGTTTTAGCTTTAACTGCCGCCATTGGTTTTGTGGTGTTCCTGATATGGGAGCTGACCGACAAACACCCTGTGGTGGATGTCAAAGTCTTTAGGCATAGGGGCTTTGCCATTTCGGTACTGGCCTTGTCGCTCGGCTTTGGCGCATTCTTTGGCAGTATTGTACTGATTCCGCAGTGGCTGCAAATGAACCTTTCCTATACCGCGACGTGGGCCGGATATTTAACCGCAACCATGGGCTTTGGTAGTTTGACCATGTCACCAATTGTGGCAAAACTTTCGACCAAACATGACCCGCGTGCGCTGGCGAGCTTTGGTTTAATTTTGCTGGGTATTGTGACCTTAATGCGGGCATTCTGGACCACAGATGCCGACTTTATGGCACTGGCTTGGCCACAAATCCTGCAAGGTTTTGCAGTACCGTTCTTCTTTATCCCGCTGTCTAACATTGCACTTGGTTCGGTACTCCAGCAAGAAATTGCATCTGCTGCGGGCCTCATGAACTTCTTGAGAACCATGGCAGGGGCGATTGGCGCTTCAATTGCAGTGACCGTGTGGGACGACCACGCCAAAGTTGCCCGTAGTGAAATGGTGTCAAACCTACATACGACTGAAGTACAAAACACACTTTTGCAAAATGGTTTTACGGCTGACTCGACTTTAGGCATTATTTCAAATCTAGTCGATAAAGAAGCCATTACCATGTCGGCAAACCATGTGTTTTTATTGTTTGCGATCGTGTTTGTCTTTGCAGGGCTGGTCATTTGGCTGTGTCCAAAACCCAAACAGGTCAGCGGTATGCCTTCTCACTAAACATCAAAAAGCATCTCTTCGGAGATGCTTTTTTTAGACCTACTACAAAATGAGCGAGTTTATAAATAGCAGATTTTGCCTGTATTTAAAGAAATAAAGCATGCCAGAATTGGGCAAATCAGTTATAAAAGAGTGTGATAACAAACAAGGAGACATCACACAGAGCACAAAATAAACACCCTTAATCATTTAATATTATTAAAACTTTATTTTTATCAAAGATTAAAAAACTGAAGACCTGAAAACAAAGAAGCTTGCATGGCAATTGCATGGATAGGCAGGCGTATATATTGGAGTTATCACGTGAATAAAAGATATTCATTTTTGTTCAGTAGTTTATTAGCAGTCGGTTTATTACAAGGATGTGGAGATGACTCCTCGTCAGATCAGCCCAAGGATGATTCAAATACAACTCCGCCCAATTTAATTGTAGATAATGACCCGACCAGTTGTAGCAAACTGGCACAAGACGGTTCAAGCGTGGTGGTTGGTTCAAACCAAAATGGTGACCCCGCCGCGCCAGAGGGTGCTTCGGGTTATAGACTCGGTAACACGGTTAAATACGCAGATAAATATATGGTGGTGGCAAACACGCCACTTGCGGTAAAAGCAGGTTGTGATGTTTTAAAAGCAGGCGGTAGTGCAGTTGATGCAGCCGTAGCAGTACAAGCCGTGCTTGGTTTGGTCGAACCACAGTCGAGTACGATTGCCGGTAGTGGTTTTATGATGTATTACGATGCCAAAACCAAACAAGTCACGGCTTATGATGGCCGTGAAACCGCACCAGCGGCAGCCAACGAATATTATTTAATTCGCCAAAATATATATGACCCAAATTCACCTGCACCTGTACCAAGTGCCCGCCGTAGTGGTCGTTCGATTGGTGTGCCGGGTGTAATGCGTTTATTGGAACAAGCACAAAAAGAGCATGGCAAACTTAAGTGGAACCAACTTTTTGGTGAAGCGCTTGGTTTGGCTGATAACGGTTTCCGCATACCGGGGCGTTTGGCAGATGCCATTGCAAGTAATGCAAGCAATTTAGCACTCGATGCAAATGCAATGGCGACTTATTTCTACCCAGATGGATCACCACGTAAAGTCGGCGAGACCATGACCAATAAAGCCTATGCCAGAACACTTGAAGCACTCGCTTCACAAGGGGCAAACGCACTGCACACTGGTCCAATTGCGCAAGCCATTGTGGCAAAAGCAGGGCAAACCGTGGGTGATGACCCAGCAAAAACTCCAATTACCCCAAGTTTGATGACCTTGCAGGATTTATCGAACTATCAGGTGAAAAAACGCGACCCAATTTGTACGACGTACCGTGACCGTTACTATGTATGTACCATGCCACCTCCATCTTCGGGAGGGATTGCAGTTGCACAGACGTTGGGTATTTTAGAAAACTATGATATGTCGCTTTATCCACCTAAAAACCCTGAAAATGAAGGTGGTGTGCCCGATGTGATGGGCGTGCATTTAGTGTCTGAAGCAGAGCGTTTGGCCTATGCTGACCGTGACAAATATGTGGCAGATACCGACTTTGTTGCTTTACCAGCACAGGGTATTCCAAGTTTTATTGATAAAAATTACTTGAAGCAGCGTGCTGCACTGATTAACCCGAACCAGAGTATGGGCGTAGCACCAGCAGGTAATTTCAATACAGCGGCAGGTGTAGATACCACTGTTGAACATGGCACGACTCAGTTCACGATTGTAGATGCCTATGGCAATGTGGTTTCAATGACATCGACAGTTGAATCGAGCATGGGATCATTCCATATGGTGGATGGTTTCTTGCTGTCAAACCAGTTAACTGACTTTAGTGCGAACCCTTATGACAGCACTGGAGCACCTGTTGCCAACCGTGTAGAAGGCGGCAAACGCCCACGTAGTACTATGGCGCCAACCTTAGTGTTTAAGGGCACCACGCCAGATGAGTTTTATATGGCAACAGGTTCACCAGGTGGCGGTACCATCATTCAATATGTGGTTAAAACCTTGGTGGGTGCATTGGACTGGAACTTAAATGCACAGCAGGCCACTTCGCTTGTAAACTTTGGCGCAACCAATAGCAAAAACACCAATGTAGATAGCTCGAATGTACAGCTTTCCTTAGTTGACCTAATTGAAGGCTTAAAAGCAAAAGGGCATGGCATATCGAACACTGCGCAAACCAGTGGTATTTCAACGATTATGAAAGTAAATATAAATAATCAAAGTAAATACGCAGGTGGGGTAGACCCACGCCGTGAAGGGATCGTGTTAGGCAATGGTGCTTTATAGGCCAAACTTAAAAAAGCTGTCATTTTTGGCAGCTTTTTTTATGAGGGGCCTTGAAAAAAACAAAAGGCACTCAATTATGTAAGTATGTTCATCAGTGGCAGACTGTTGATAAAATGCACAGCATTTTATTTTAGTTATGCTATGATGTGCAGACATTCATGGGGATGTTATTGGCTTCGACGCCGGTGATGAAACTCATAGATGCATGCCGAGAGCGCATTTTCTCTCGTAAATAAAATTTGCATTTAAATAGTCGCAAACGACGAAACTTACGCTCTAGCTGCCTAAGGGCCGCTTGTCCGCTTCCTAGAATACTTGTGGTCTGGGAACCCGACTGAAGCGCACGCACACAAGTCCGTATAGAGTCAAGCCTCGGGGCTTTATACCAAACTTAGAGGATCGCACCTTGTACCCTGTTCGTCGGGTCACTTGGTGTTAAAACAATAGACGATATCTAAGCATGTAGTATTCTCGAGCGTAGTGCTGGCGGACGCGGGTTCAACTCCCGCCATCTCCACCAAGATTCTCTATATAAAAAAGCCACTTATCATAAGTGGCTTTTTTATATAGAGAATTTTATGGATGATGCAATCCAATTTCTTGAATAGTTTTTTCTAATTCGCTGTGACTAAAACGATTCTGATCATATACAAAATATAGATAACCATGATTTGGAATATTTACATGCATGCTGAGATGAGGATCAATTTTTTTATAAGGCTTTAAGCACTTTTTTATTCGACTAGCATATTTAACGGCAGGGATCTTGGTGCCTGAAATAACAGCAAATCCATGTTTGATAATAGCATCAACTGCATTGTAAACATTCTCTGTTGTGTCAAAAATTCTCATAATTCTTAACCTTAAATTTATCCAAAATATATTAATAACTTTTTGCTTATACTATTAAAGCAGAATGTATCTTCTTAAACTTATTGTTCGGACATTCCTACGATAAATGTATGATGCAGCTGAATTAACCACATCAGAATTAGACAATTCTTTTAACAGTGAAGTTTGAAGGTAAGCAATAGCTTGCCTTGCTTTTTATTACAATAAACTTATAATATAAGAGGAATTATAACTCTTATTTCTTTGCTTAGTGGTATTCAGTCAAATGAAAAAAACAATAAAAAATTAATGAGCTTATTGAGCAAGCTATTAAGTTAGCTTGTACGAATACAGTAAATAAGCGTGCTGTTTATAAAAGTTATATGCGTAATACATTACGATCATCTCGTCTTAGACAAGTTTCTTAATAAAAAACCCGCTTAGGCGGATTCTTTATTAACTTAAAGTCTTAATATTAAATTTTTGCAAGTTTACGCATAACTTCATGTCTAGAATGCATAAATTTATTCATACTAATTTCACTAAAACCACCATAAAAGCATTGGCTATCAATTCCATATTCTTCCGTTAGTTTTAGCTTTTTCCGAAGTTTTGAAATATATGCTACATCATAGTCTTCTTTACCATGTTTTCCTTTTTTTATTACATCCGTAATATAATCTCCATTTGAATTATAAATTTCAAATCTATTCTTATTATTTTCAATCATGGTAAATTCAAATTCTGAGAGAATTTGTCTTAATTGGTGTAATTTTAATCCATGATTATAAATAACACGGCGACGGCAGTTACTCCGAAACCATTTAGTAATATAATCTAATTCATCAACTCTATTGTTGCATAACTCATGTGCTGCGGCCTGTCGCGTAAACTCAAATAGTTCATCATCATTTGGGCGTGAAATCCACCAGCCATTTTCTGATAAAAAAACGATTGTAGTTAATAAAGCTGCTCTTTTATTTCCATTATGAAATGAATGATTATTAATTATAGAGTGAAATAAAGCCGCCGCTTTAGGAAAAATACCTTTATATGCATCTTGACCTCCTACAGACATAAATGGTCGTGCTACAGCTGATTTTAATGTTTCTTCATTTTTTATACCAGAAGGAGAGATAGGGTCATCTGAATTCTCGAAAAAACGTACTAAGTATTCATGTATAAATTTGACTTGTTCGTAGTTCATAAGACTATTTTGCTACATAGTTGAAAGTGAATAATTTAGGGTGATATAATTAATTTTCAAGTGATGATCTATAAAAAATTATTCATTTTTTGCTTGAGATTTTTGAGAGTTAAAGTTAAATTAAATCAATAGAATAGACTGTATTTTAATGAATCTATAGTTCATGCATATAATGCCCTTTTCTATTGATTTTTTTTCCAATATTTATATAAACTAATATTTTTTAAAATTTAGAAATGTTTTAATTTCTATTTATTAATTTTATTAGGGTAAAGATGGCAAATATTGTATTAGTGCAAATGTGGGGGCCTATCCGTAAACAATTTATCAGTTCTCATAGATTTTATGTAGAACAAGGTAAAAAAAAATTGCTTTCTCAGTTTGAAAATATGGAAGAGGAAGCTGATAATTTCGCTAATGAATGGTTAAATGAAAATAGTCAATACTTTGACCCCGATCTACATGATGATGCATATTTTTATGAGCGGGCAGAAGATGAAAGTAATGACTTTTATTTAAATCTATTAGATCTTAAAGATCAAACTCGCTTTGCATTAATTGCGGGGATGTATCATAAGTGGGATAAACAATTACGCGATTGGTTGATTCTAGAAACCAAATTTCTAAAATGTTATACCGTATTAAAATCTAAAATTTGGAATGTTAACTTAGGAAATATTATTGATTTCTTTGATGGGTTAGGTTGGAATATCAGAAAAGAAAAATTCTTTAGCAAAATTGATGCTTGTCGCTTAATTGTTAATGTATATAAACATGGGAATGGGAATTCTTTTGATGAATTATTACTTAAATATCCCGAATACGTGGTTAATCCCTTGCCTGGATTAGATACTGCTTACCTAGACTATGAGAATGTAGTTCTAACAGATCAACATTTACAGGAATTTTCTGATGCTATTATTGAATTTTGGGAAACTGTACCAGAAAATTTTTTTATTTCTAAATTTTCTGGCTATCCTCACTGGATAGAAAAGGAGTTAAAGAAAAATAAATAGAAATACTAGGTTCTTTGACCAATAAAGTTAAAATATTTATACTAGAAAAGTATAGAGAGATATTTAAAACTAATTACTATTTAATAATTTCTATAAAAATGATATATATTATTAATCTTATTTAACTGTTTTATTGGTTATTTTTTATGAATAAAAAAATTAAAGTACTAGATATCTATCTAGATAACCTTAATCCTCGTCATGACCCTATTAGTGATCAACAGGAAATTATTGATCATTTGTTGAAAAAAGAAAAAGTTAAAAATTTAGCTAAAGATATTGCTGAAAATGGAATTAGTCCTATTGAACTTTTAGCAGTAGTTAAAGATAAGAATAATAAATATATAGTTGTTGAAGGAAATCGCCGTATATGTGCTTTGACTTTATTAAATGACCCAGATAAGGCTCCTGACCAAAGTTTAAAAGATTATTTTAAAAAACTAAAAGAAAAATCAGTATATATTCCGGATTTTGTACAATGCGAGGTATTCCAAAAAAGAGAAGATGCAGACTTATGGATTGAACGCCGTCATGAAGGTGAGCAGTCCGGGACTGGTACTAGACAATGGAATGCTGAACAAAAGACTCGGCATAATGCCAGATTAAAGAAAAGTGATGCTAATGCTTTAGCGCAAGCTATTTTTGATTTTGCGCTTGAATATAATTTAATAGAGAATAAGGAAATTGGTAGAGTTTTAACGACTGCTTCAAGATATTTGGGTAATCCCTTTTCAGAAAAACTCTAGGTATCATAAGCTCTCGTACTAATCGTAATGTACAAATTACCGTAGTATTCTCAGAGTTTAAAAAAGTTATAAGTAAATTTTGCACAGATTTAATCAATAGTGCGGATCCTACTTATCTTGAAATGACTGTCTCTTCAAGATCTAATAGCAAAGATGTAGAACAGTATGCTAAACAGTTAATAAAAGATGGTTTTGCTCCAGTAACATATATCGAACCTTATTTTTTATCAGATGCTATATCTTCCATTTCAGGTAGTGAGAGTGTTAACTCTCCTGAAGATACTGGAACAAAGGAAGGGTATAATCAAGGAGCTGATGAAACAAGCCATCCCCAAGATGAAGGAGCAAGCGGAGTTAGTACATTGGGAGCTGATAGCGTTGTAGGTACTACTCTACAAGAGGATGACATACAGGAGACTCATACAACAGAAGATGAAGCTTCTGACACAGATGATACTCAAGATGAAGGTGACACTGGGCAACCAGGAACAACGAGAGATCCTAATACAAGAATGTATTTATTATCAGGCTTAAAGGGATGTATAAAAGATCCAATATTAAGAAGAGTCTATAGTGAGTTAAGAAATATTAGAATTTCAGAAAATCCTTTAGCAGTTATGTTAGTAGCAAGAGCTTTTTTAGAAGGAATTTATATAAGTTATTATGAATTAAAAACCAGAACAAAAGTTCCCCCTAGAACAAAAGTTCATTCTATTTTATTAGAAATTATCAAGGTAATAGAAAAAGATAAGGAGTCTCTGTCAAAAGAGCAAAAGAATGCCTTTGTTGCACTAACAAAATTACCTCATGATAAACATAAAATTTTTGCATTAGGAAATCTTGGTGTTTATGCACATGCTGCTGAATATCCAGATAATATTAAGCGGATTATAACTGAATGGGATAATATTTCGGCAATAGTTCAATATATGTTAGTTGAACTATATAATGCTCATAAATAAAAAGTTAAAATTTTAATAGGTTTTATAAGGATTACCTAATGCCGCAGACACCATCACCTTTAAGATACCCTGGGGGGAAAACTTCTATTTGGAAAATGGTGTCTACAATTATAAAAGATAATCATTTAGAAAGAGGGCATTATTGTGAACCCTATGCGGGGGGGGCGGGGTTGGCCTTATCACTACTTTTTAAAGGTTATGTTCATGAACTTCATCTAAATGATATTGATCGTTCTATTTGGGCTTTTTGGAATGCAGTTCTACACCAAACTGATAGTCTGATCGAAATGATTCAAGAGACAGATGTCACAATTGAAGAATGGTATAAACAGAGAGAGGTACAGTTAAATAAAAATAAAGTAAGTGACTTTGAGTTAGCTTTTTCTTCATTTTTTCTCAATAGAACCAATAGATCAGGTATTATATTAAAAGCAGGAATGATTGGAGGTTTTAAACAAGAAGGTAATTATAAAATTGACTGTCGTTATAATAAAAAAACTTTAATTGATAAAATTAAAAGAATTGAAAAATACAAACATAGAATACATTTGTATAATCTAGATGCCTTGGAGTTTTTTGAGGTTACTAAATCCTCTTTGCCAAAAAATAGTATGTATTGTATTGATCCACCTTATTTTGAAAAAGGGCAGACTTTATATACTAATGCTTATGAAAAGCAGGATCATGAAAAAATTGCAGAAACAATATTAAAGCTGAAAAGACCATGGATTTTAACTTATGATAATGCTGAAGAAATTAGGAAGCTTTATAGAAGTAGAAAGCAATATACATTTGATCTAAATTACAGTGCAGCTGAAAAGCGAGTAGGAACTGAATTATTAGTGGTTAGTAAGAACATTAAAATATCTGATGAACTAAAAGTTCAAAAATTATAAAAAACTATTAAAACTATGATTGATAATATTATTAAATGCTTACCTATTTTTTTAGCTATTGTTCCATTTTTTGTATGGATTGATAAAAGTAAACGTTTTTCTCATAGAAGAAAATTTTATCTGAATAGATTGGAAGCTATATCAGTTTATATAGAGAATTATTATAATAATAAAGATATCAGTAAAGTTGAAAAAGACTGTGCTGCACAAGCTTTAGCTTGTTCTGATAAGATAGGACACCTAGAAGTTGATTATGTAATTGAAACATGTCCTCATAAATTTTTCTTTATTATAAAGAAGTTAACCCGTATAAAATTTTTAATTGATACGGTTGTAAAAGAAGAAAAAATATTCCTTTCCACTAGGTCTTCAAAGAACAATTATAAAAAAAAGAGGATTATTTTATTTTTTAGCTATATTTCTTCAATATTTATAATTTCAATTAATCATATTTTTGTTTTTCTTATAGATTGGTTGGGAGTATTTAAACCTTTTTATGTGGAAAGTTGGGTATTAAATCTAGGGTTGCTAATATTAATTTTTATTGGAGGAAGTGTAGCTATTATTTCTGGAATTTTATTTTTTTCTATAGATATCCTTATTGAAATTTATGATGACTTGAAGTTGTCAAATTTATCTTAGTCTCTCAAGATAAATGATAAAAGTTTATATAAAAAGCCACTTACGATAAATGGCTTTTTTATGACTCATTATTTGCGGCAATCGTCAGGTCCTAATTCATCTTTAGTATAGGAAGAATTTATTTTTTTCACCCAAGCTTTTTCTTTGTTATTTAACCAAGCATAAATATCTTTATAGTGATCTTGTTCTTTGGGTGAGATTACATCTTTAGTTTCACGTACAAATTTCGCCATCCAGCAGATTTCATTCAACTTACGAGTATTCAAACTTTCTTCAATAACATAACCATTTCCAGCTTCTTCTTCAAAAGCCTTTAATATATTTGCATTTGTTAATGTTGCATAAACTAATGATTTTGTGACATCACTATTTTTTTCTTGAGGGGCATATCTGTACACTCGGTAATTTGTAATTATTACATTGACGGCGCCACGTCCTGCATTAACTAAAGCTTCTCTATCGCTATTTATCTGGGAATTTGCACAACCATTCATGAAAAGCATAAACAGAAGGACACAGATAAATTTAATATAAGTCCTGTTCGCCGACATTATTTGGATCTCTATTGTAATCTCTGTTTTTCATATCGAAAGGCCCTGAAAAATTTAGGGCCATTTTATGAAATAATTATTTAGAACGGTCATCTTCACCACCAGACTCATTTCATCAATATCAAATTACTTTAAATTGATACACTGTAATTGACTTAAATAGTCTTTGTCTGAGCTGAGTCTTTTAAGATAAATTGGCTGATAAGATAAGGCACGCTTTGTGTCTTCTTGCAGGCTAGGTGGAGCTTTTTTCATATCAACAAGTGACGAATATTTTTGAATAAACTTGTTCATAATACAAAGTCCATCTACTGCTTCTAACGTAATTTTTTTATTGGCTATAATATCATTTTCGAAACTATCTTTATCTGTTTCATAATTCCCTATTAATGAATCCACTTTACGAACTGTATAGATAAGAAGTTCATTACTCATCTCAGATTTAGTATTAATGGTATTATATGCTGTTATATATAATCGTCTCGATTGGGCTATATCATCTGCAACAGCAAGAGTTCTTGATGCAAGTGCATTGCTAATTTCAGCTTCTCGTTCTTTATGACTTGTATTATCTGCATGACTATAACTCATCAATGTAACACTAAATAATAATATAGCTAAACGTTTCATAAGTTTTACTGCTTTACTTTCTTTTATCAGGATGCTCGACTCATACAATCAATAAAAACGTAAATGTATCAATTTTGAGTTAAGGCATTTTTAAAAAAGCCCTGAACAATCAGGGCTTTCTCTAGCTTACTTTAATTTTTTACATTCAATATCATTTAACGGTGAATCGGTTTTCATTATGATTTTTTCAATTTTCGGTTGAAGGGCCAAAGCCTCTTTAGATAGTTCTTTAGCTTCAGCAGAAACTTTGCTCCCGTTTTTTTCTTTCAGTTTTATATATTTTTCGATGTATTTATTACTTACACATAATGAATCTAAAGCATCAATAGACATCTTACTTTTTTTGCCCGAAGCCATTAAATCTAGGTCATCATTAAGCTTTAAATTTAAAGAATTGTATGTTGTATTTACTGCATGCATTAAAAAAGTTGCATAACTCAGCAATTGATCATTAGTTTCAGTTACCTTGTTAGCTTCATTGTATGCTGCTTTATATAAGAACTTTGTGTAATAAAGCTGATTAAACTGAGCATAGAGAGATGCTTCGCTTGCTTGGGTTACATCAGCTTCAGTAATTACATCCTTCTTGGGCGTGTTTGCTTGGCTACACGCTACTGTCAAAAGAGACATTAAAATAATACAAAGTTTAGACTTCACAATTAATCACCCATTTTTCTCATTTCAGACAACGGTCGCACATAACCATATTCAGCAACAGCAAGATTATAAGCCTGCCTATTCCATTTTTTTCGATTACCGAAGACTACTTCATACATTACTTGATCTATGTAAAAAGGACCTCTATTGAGTTTGACTGCTTCAGCAAGTCCTACATATCTGGCTTTATCAAATAAGCCCATACCAGTAGGAGCAAGTTTTACAATTTCTGGTATATCTTTATAGTTAGCAGCAGCTCTGATTTCAAACACATCTTTAGCAAGTTCAAATAGGGCTTTACCTGCTCGACTTGTCGCGACATCTGTTATGTAAGATGCAAAGCGTAGGTACATCAGTGTATGAAAATATTCTGTATAAATTAAACCAGGCGTAGCTTTTTCAATTTCACGTAAATCGAACTGCAAACCAAAATGTAAAGCCATATCATATTCAAAGGGTTGCCTTTCTTTAACATGGTCCCAATGGGCTTGTTTCATTCCAAACGTGTAAGGAACTATTTTTTTAACAGGTACTAAATTTTGCCAACCTTCACAAGCTGTTAGATAACCTTCATCTTTTGAGACGCACATGTTGGTTGTACTTTTAAGATCAATTTCAACATTTGCAGGTTTAGTGTCGTAGTTTGAATGAAAAATTATTCGACCTAAATTTGTGTTTATTTCTCTTTGAGAGCCAGCCATAAAAACTTCCAATAATTCTAAATAGGTTCAATTGGCTTCGATAAGTCCACTAAAATTACTTCTACAGATTCGGCTGTATAGTTGCTTTCATAAAGCGCCGTTAATCCGCTTTTATCAGTGTAGCCTTGTACAAGTAGCTGTCCTTTATCTTTACTATAAATTTCATACATAAGTTCAGTGAGTGGCTTTTTAGTCTCATCATCAACAAGCTTAAATTGGATTTTATGAATATCTTTTGACTTGTCTTCTACAAAACTATCTTGAGTTTGAGCTTTACTCACTGGTGAACTTTGAGCAGAACCCCCACCATTGTCTTGAACTACTAAGTTCTGTTGTGGAAGTAACTTACAGCCACAGGAAAGAGAGTCATTAACACGGGCAGCAGCTTTACCAAAGATTTGCATATACGGGTCGCCAGACACAATGGTTGCAACAACTTTATGAGTTGGGCAGGTAGCTTTGTCGCCGACGCAAGCAACGGGAATCCCGTCAATTAGGAACATGCTGTTCCCAGAAATTACTTGACCGCCACCACTAGTAGGGCAGCCTATTGTTATATATGGTGTTGCCAAATTTATTCCTTCTTATCTTTATGAAGTGTCAAAATGATACCAAACAGGGGGTAGACAATACTGTATATTTTTATTGTTCAGTAGAGTTAACTTATTTCCTAAGGCCCCCGTGCCACAACAGAACTTTAATTTTTTGCGCTGATTTAAAGTCATCCACCATTGCGGCACAGAGATAAGGGAGCTAAGCCAAACGCTTAGCCCATGTCGTTTTTATCGCACCGCCGCATCACGCTAAAAAAAGTAGGGGCAAAGTCCTGTGGGAGAGCAGGACTTTGCAAACTGACATGTTCTAGGCGTTGCATGAGCTGAGGCGAATACACTTGTTCAAGCCGTTGGTATATACAGTCGCAACTGGCTTGGGTATGCCCACCAGACAGGCAAATTTTTTCAAACTCCTGCTGCGTGCGGAGGTCACAACCCGAAACGCTGTAATCGCCGACAACGAGGCCTAAAACCAAAATAGTTTTATAAAATTTCATATTATTCTCGTGATGATTTGGGGATATCTCAATGAGAAAAAATAAACCGCTATATTTTAAGTTTTAAAATCATTTTTTAGGCAATAGTTAACCCGCCTATAAAAGCAATAAAATAAAATGACTTAAATTTTAAAATAAAAATAATTTATAGATTTAAAACTTTAGATAATAGAAAACCTAAATTTTAAATAAATAAAAAGTTTATAAGGGAGAGGGGGTTAATCTATAAAAGGTCATGGTTAACTCCTAGAATTTATGGAGCTCTACCACCAAAAATCACCGTCAATTGATTTGGGTGGTAGAACGAGAAGGGGTTGACAGACTGGGTATACACCAGCACGCGCAAGCGCGTCCCCCTCCCGTCCTACCGCAACGGTAAGGGGGAGGTGCAGGTTGCGCACAAGTCTGATACTCAGGAAGTATAAACCTGATACGCTGTATACTCGGTCTGTCAAAACCGACTGGCAATGTAGGCCAGCGGGACCATAATAATCATAAGTTTTTAACAGGTCAATTCAATTTAAATAAAATATTATAAAAATTTTAAATATAAATTTATATTTTAATTAAACTCAAAAGTTAATCGGTTTAAATCGTTAAATTAATAAAAATAATAAAGCTAAACTAAACGTTTAGCTTGCTCTTAAAATGTATAACGATAATTAATAAATACACGGTGCTGGCCCCAATCTTTCCGAGACATGCCATTTATTTTTTCACCTAGGTTTGCATTTTCAAACTTTGACTCATAATGCAAAAATGAATAACGCACCTCTAAGTTTTTCACCCACGGCAAGGCATAACTCACTGTAAAGTCAAAGTAACGCTCTTTACCTTCAATATCACTGCTGATGTTACTTTGGTGCGCACCAAAGCCATAAATATACTTCGCCTCGGTTTTTAAACCTTTCACGTAGTCTTTCCAGTTATATTTCAGGCGAAGGGCAACGGCGGTTTCATCGTTATTGGTAAAGTCAGGACCAATGGTTGCAGAGGTCGGAAACGGGTTGGTGCCGTGGTCTTGCGTTAAAACCGAATTGCGGGCGGAGTGCACAGCAAAGTTATCTTCAATCCAAAAACCATCAAACTTTGAAACGGCAATACCACCTTCGAGATTATTCTTGGCCACATTTACATCGACAAAATAACCATTGCCCCGGTTGTTAATGTCTTGGCCTTTGACACAGTCCAGCTCGGTTTCGGCACCGCATTTAAACAGCTTGCCATCATCACGTGAGAAAAAAGCACCTGTGTTGAATGTCCACACCAAGCCATGCAAAGGCAATTTATATTGAGCAATCGCCCCATACTTTTTTAAATAATCTTTGCTATTTAAATATTCGGCATTCATGCTCCAGTTTTTGTATTGATACTTGGCACCCAGTAAACCCACATAATCAATGCGCTCGTCATTTTCAGTCACCAGTTTTTCAAAAGAGTCCATGCTGCGCGGTTTCCAGCGGTCATAGTAGGCTATGTAAGTCTGTAGCTGATCATTTAGTTGAAACTGACCACTTGCACCCGAAAAGGTGTCGGGCACTGCGCGGTTATTGGTGCTTTTAAGTAACAGCGAATCGTGCAACTGACGGCCTAATTTAATTTCGCCTTTATCACCGAGTTTCGCTTTGATATAGAGCTGACCTAAAGTCGCAAAGTTTTGATCGAGCTTGCCGTTATTTTCGACCTCTAAAAGCTGAGCACTGGGCTTGCCAGAGTCAAATAACTTGGTGACTGCATAGAGTGAACCATCTACTCCAAGCCAGTCCCACAAGTAAGGTGACTGATAATTTAACTCAAGCCCTAAGGCACTTTGTTCATATTCACTCGACGAAGGCGAAGGGTTGGCAAGCGTAGGGTGAGCAGTGCCTTCATCGTTCCAGTAACGGGTGTTGAGTTTTAATTCTAACTTGCCAAATTGTTGAGGAAGCTCTGCATACGCGTTGCTCACACTGCTTAAACTAATACAGCCCCATAGCAAATATTTATTCATTTTAAATTCCTTTTTTAAGCATGAATAAGCCCTTTGCCTAACGCTTAGGTTAGGCAAACTTTTTATGAAATGGATGAATTAAGGAGAGAGTTTTTCGAGCACTTGGCCTTTGGTTTCAATGGCAAACAAGAAGGTCACAAGCCCACCAATGAGCGCCACAACGGCAAGTACACTAAACACGTATTGAATGCCATAGCCACCAACCACGAGGCCGACCATAACCGGTCCAATTGCAGAGCCGGCACGTAACCACGCGGTACTAAACCCGATGCCCATCGCACGTAGGCGAGTAGGGTAAAGTTCAGCAGCGTAAAGGTATAAAGAGAATGAAATGGTTTGCAAAATGGCATAGCTCAGTGTTGCTAAAATTACAACTTGCATCGCCGATTTTGCGCCTAAAACCGAGAGGCTCATGAGTGGAATAATCGCTAAGAAAAACGCTGCACTGTACCAAGGGCGGCGGCCGACTTTATCAATCATTAATGCACAGATAATAGAAGCAATCACACCCACGCCCGAAGTAATCCAGCCATAACCTAAACTGGTTTGCAGCGACAGACCAAAGTGTTGTTTGTAGAGAGATGGCAGCCAAGTCACCATGGCATTGTTCACCATATACACGCAAAACCACATGCCCCACAGGGTAAAAGTACGTTTACGGTAAATACCACGGAACAGCTCGCGCCAGTCGGTTTTTGCCATGCCTTGCGGGTTAATTTCTTTAACCACAGGTTCAGGCAAAGTTTTACCGCTTTTGATGGCACCATCTTCAAAGCTTTTGACGACTTGATCGGCTTCTTTAAAACGACCTTTTGAAGCAAGCCAACGTGGTGACTCAGGCAAGAAAAACCGTAAAGGAATCACCAGTAAAGAGGGAATTAAGCCTACAATAAACATGACTTTCCAGCCGTAAATTGGCATCAGAAAAAACGCTGCCATGCCTGCAAACATAAGACCAAGTGGGAATAAAACTTCATAGAGCAAGAAAAACTTACCGCGCTTTTCTGCACCAATAAACTCATTAATATAGGCACTTGCAACAGGGACTTCGCCACCTGTGCCAACACCTTGTAAGAAACGGAAAATTAACAGTGACATTCCGCTCCAAGCAAACAGACAAGAAATGTCCATTGCCACAAACAGTAAAATGGTAAAAGACAGCACTTTTAAACGACCAACTTTTTCGGCAAGTGAACCAAAAAAGATCGCACCGACCAGTTGCCCAACATAGCCCGCGGCAATGATCGCGCCGACATAGGCAGGCGTCAGGTGCCATTCGGTAATGAGTTGGGGTAAAGCAAAGGCAATCGCAAGAACAGTATAAGCGTCAAAAAAAGTCGCGATACCGATGGTAATTCGCATAAATTGCAATCGTCCGGTGACGGGTAGCCGTTCGAGCCTTGCAATAATTTCTGCATTTTTTTGATGATGACTAATTTGTTCTACATCCGCTAGATTTGTCATCTTATATCTCCTTATCACTACATTCCTCGTAGTTTTGTTGTTCTATTTCGCACTACCTGTTCACCACAGTTTGCATGCTTTTTATTATTGTTTTTAAGAGACATGCCCGATGTTTGGCCTCAGGCAGCGTACAGGAAAAAAAGGCTAGCGTATATGCTAGCCCGAATGGAATTTAAGCAACGGCTTGGGTTAAATCGACCTTGCCAATTCCGGCTTGACGCATTGCATCATGAATTTCTTGCTCAGCACCATCTGCCAGTGGAAGCAGAGGTGAACGCACAGTGGCATGGTCCAAAATTCCGCGAGCAACCAGTGCATGTTTCAGCGCGACCGTACCTTCCATGTGTGAACCACGGTGATAGACATTGCGAGTTACTGGTAATAATTGGTCGTGAATCGCACGAGCTTTGGCGTAATCTTTGGCTTTGCCTGCTTTAATCATTTCAATTAACAATTCAGGGGCAATGTTGCCATAGCCAACCAAAGCGCCGTCTACATCAAACATGGTGTGAAGCAAATATTCATCGTGGCAGGTCAATACCTGTAAGTCTGGGCGTTCACGGCGAATAATTGGAATTTCGACATCCCAGCGGCGCATGTTACGCACACCATTTTTCATGGCAAATACACCTGGCTGTGCAGAAATATCGAGTAGGGTTTCTAGGTCGTAAGTGGCCTTCGTTGCATCTGGATATTGGAATAAAATAGATGGCAAACCACTTTCTTCATAAATCGCTTTATAGCGGTCTTGTGGTGCGCCTTTTTGATAGCCAAAACGCAACCAGCCATGTGAAGGGTAAATCAAACCTGCCGAAGCACCTGCGCTGACTGCACGTTTTGCTTCTTCTGCTGCAACCGAAGTACCTTCGAGTGTAATCCCTGCGATTACCGGAATTTTGTCATCTACCGATTTAACAAAGCTTTCGATGACCTGCATTTGTTCTTTTTGCGACAAGAATGTTCCTTCACCTGCATGCCCAAGAACAACCAAGCCTTTCACACCATCAATACTGCCTAACCATGAACCTAAACGTTGAATTGCATTATGGTCTACTTGTCCGTCACGGGTAAAAGGAGTCACAGGTGCTGGGGTTAATCCACGTAAATCTAAACTCATAATCGTACTTCCTATACAGTGTAATTAAATATTCTCTGGTTCTTAATCTGACTTAAATCGTGTTGTAGAGAACATGATTGGAGTATAGAAATAGGTGAGCTATGTAGGAATTACCAATTCTTGAATTTCAGTTATACTGAAAATGTATGGCTCAAAATGCTGCCTATTTACGATTTAGGAAGAATCGATGAATTATGAATTATGGAAAATATTTTTAGACGCGGTGGAACTCGGTAGCTTAAGCAAAGTCGCCATGCTGCATAACACCAATCAACCGCAAATCAGTCGGCAAATGAACGAGCTTGAAGCCCAATGTGGCGGACGTTTGTTTAACCGAACTGGCCGCGGCGTAGAACTCACCGATTTAGGCCAGCATTTACTTCCTAAAATTCGTTCATGGCTGAACGTAACCGACCAACTTAATAATGAAATTTTGCACTCGACCGATACCCCAATTGGTACGGTTCGTATTGCCAGTTTGCCCTCTACTGCACATCCATTGTTATCGACTTTGTATAAAGTGCTTCAAGAGAAATATCCCCTAATTAAACTGTCGGTGCGTGAAGGGCAAGGGGTGCATTTAGAAAAATGGCTAGAAGATGGCAGTGTCGATTTAGCCATACTCTATCGCTTTAACCCGACACCTAAACAAGGAGATGTTTACCTTACCGAAGCCGATACCTATTTGGTCGGCTGTGAAGGAGACGCGCTCACTCAGGCAAATGAGGTCGAATTTAAAGAGGTAAGTCAGTTACCACTGGTCACGTTTTGCAGGCCAAGTAACTGGCGTAATTTTTTAGACCACCTAGCTTATGAAAATGGGGTAGAGCTGAATATTGTGTTTGAAGCCGATTCGATTAGTTTACAAACCCATTTAGTTTCCGAGTCTCGCATGTATACCATGCTGGGGCCGCAAGCTTTAAAAAAAGCCAGCCAATACACTTCAATTCAAGCCGCAAAAATTATTAACCCCGCGCTAAAGCGCTATATTTCTTTATCTATTTCTAAGCACGGCTATTTAACGCCTGCGTGTAAGGCGGTGATGGAAGAAATTAGAAATCTTGCTGATTTGCTTTAAAAAAACTTGTAACTTTATGACTGGCACTGTTGCATCGTTCGAAGCATGGTTTTTACAAAATCACGCGGCACTTCTGGGCTTTGTAGACTTAACTTACCAAGCTTATGCATGAGTTTTGGGGAATATTGGCGCTCTAAACGGTGATAAATACACAGACAGGTCGCGCGACTATGTCCAGCAGCTACGCATTTTGAGTAAAAGTCACGGTGTGCATTACTTTTATAGCCGGCAGAGGCAATCGATACAAATAACAATCCACCCAAAAAAACTGAAAAATTATAAAGAGACATATTCCTTCTCGTCGTTGTTGTTTTCTTTATCAATCACTCAGCACAACAGCCGTTTGTGCAAAATATTGGCGAAACTTGCGGCTTCATCATAGTTAGAACGGTTTTAGAGGTCAAATTGATTTGCGGATGAGAAGCGTTTAATGTTCTAAAAATAAACAAATTTTATTGTTGCTGTTTTGAAGACAGTGTTGCGACATTAAACACTCTATGTTTTTACATACTTTTTTGTTTTGATAAATGCTTTAGCTTTGATTTGTTTTTAAATACTTAAAACATCTTCGTACTGAACTTAATGACTTTAAAAGAACAGGATGCTGCTTATGCCAGAGACTTCAATTCAACAAGAAATACAAAGTACATGGACAATATGTCGAGATCCTGTTTTATTGACCATGGTGGGCGGGGCAATTGATACCATTGGCTTTATCGCGTTATTTGGTTTTTTTACTGCTCATGTGACGGGCAACTTGGTATTGGCCGGGGCTGCGTTGGTGAAGGGGGGTGCAGGTTTATGGATTAAACTTGCGGCTATTCCATTGTTTATTGTGACGGTAGTTATTACCAAACTTTTAATTGACCGTAGTCAGACCAAACACAAAACGCTGTCTTATTTATTTTTATTTGAAGCTATTTTTCTCTTTGCTTTTATGGCTGCTGGGCTTTACTTTGAGCCATTTAAAAATGCCGATTCGATTACGGTTGCAATCACTGGTGGCCTCGGTTTAATTGCTTTGGCGATTCGTAATACATCAAGCAAAACCCTTATTAAAAATATTAGCCCCAGTACCATGATGACAGGCAACACTACCCAGTTTGGGATTGATATTGCTAACTTGCTTAAAAATAATAATGCCGCCAATCGGGCAAGTTTGCTTAAAAGTGCCAGTATTGTCATTGGCTTTGTCATTGGTGCTTTGATGGGGGCGGTACTTTATGTCTATTTTGACTTTTGGAGCGTAGCGCCGTTTATTTTACCCATACTCTATTTTTCTTATTTGGCTTCCCGGCAGAAGTTTAAACAAGCTTAATAAAATAGACGTTCAAATTTTATTTTCTAAATAAAGTCCAATCCAAGCTGAGCCGAAATTGTTCAGGCACAGCTTTACAGGCATAATGATGAGTGGGGAAATACATTCGATAAAGGAATGCACAATGACAAAATCCGGCCATTATTTAGTGCTTACAATAATGGGACTGCTGAGCGGTTGTCAGGTCATTCATTTAAAAGAAAGTAACTTAAGCAGTGCTTTAAAAAGTAAAAATGAAAGCATTTTGACTGACAATACTCTAAGTCATCAAACCCAAAACTTGCTGTATTTGGTCAAAGAAAGTGAAACGTCTTGTCTGCAAAACTTCAATGTTTGTTTAAATAAAATTCAGGGGTTGTCTGAAAATAGCAGTCGAGAAGAACGCTATGCTGCGCTAAGTGAAATTTATTTGGCAAAAGCTTTAGATGTTGGGCGTAGTAGCCAGTGTAATGTCACTCTTAAAAGTAACAGTTGTGTTGAGCAAGAGCTTGCGTTGTTTGATAAAAGCTTGCGCTATAGCTATGTCTATTTGTTTGACTCTGAAGAGTCACCTTTTGATCGGGTATTTGACCATCGACAAAATCAGGTACGTATTTTTTATAACGTCGCCTTGTCGAAGCTCATGACCACGTATTTTAATCATTTAAATACGCTTCATTTCCCACCTTTACTGAAAGCAGATGGGCATGAGTACCACGTTAACTTTGATCATGCGTTAGATGTACAACATATTGAGGTCGATACCTTTCGCTCTAGCTATAACATGAACTTTTCAGGGTTTAATACCGTCAACCGTAAGGATGGTTTAGGTGCGGAGTTTATTGTGGGACGTAAGGAGCATGATGTAAATCATGGTTTTATTTTAGATCCCGATGCTTTTTATGCTCACCAGAGTAATCCCAATATTCATTTACCACGCTTCTTTCCAGTGACGGCTATTGCCTACCCAAAACAAAAGGCCACAGCCGATCAGGTCATTGATGGGGCAGAGTTAGAAATTGCCATGTTTGACCCATACCGACAGGACCGCGTAAAAATTGAAGGTGTGGACTATCCACTGACTGCAAACTATTCGGCTCCTTATGGGCTTTGGTTGTCAAAATATAATTTAGGTGCGGCAGGTTATTGGTCTTTAATTAATAAAGAAGCCAATTTAATCATGCCGCATTTATATATGCTGGAACCCTTTAACCCCAATAAGAAAATTATTGTGTTTATTCATGGCTTGGCAAGCAGCCCAGAGGCATGGGTGAGCCTAACCAATGACATTATGGGTGATGCCGAATTAAGACAAAACTACCAAGTTTGGCAAGTGTTTTATTCAACCAATATGCCGATTTTCGAAAGTCGTTTTCAGATTTATTCTTTGCTGAATCAGGCTTTTCAAAACATTGCTAAAGACAGTTATGCCGCACACGATGCCGTATTGGTTGGGCATAGTATGGGCGGAGTGATTAGCCGCTTGCTAGTAAGCGATGCAGATGTTTCAGAGCAAGCCATGCAAAAAATGAATGAAGCACAGTTAAAGCGTTTAAAAGAAAATCCGGTTATTCGAGAGCGTTTTCAGTTCAAAGATTTGCCCTATTTTAAGCGGGTTGTTTTTGTTTCGGCGCCGCATCATGGTACTGACTATGCTGACCGATGGTTTACCCAAATTGCTCGCCGTATTATTCGCTTACCTGCCGACTTTTTTATTGCCGTTGAAATGAGAGATGAGAAAAATACCAAACTCAGAAAAGGCTTAATTGAAAATGGAGCAAGTAATTTAAGTCGTTCTTCCAACTTTATGAAGCTCACCCAAGCCATTCAACCCTCGTCCAACGTGGTCTATCACTCAATTATGGGCAACATAAATGGTACGACAGATAAGTCAAAAATGAGCGATGGGATTGTGCCGTATCAAAGTTCACATTTGGGTGGGGAGCAGTCGGAGCTGATTATTAAAGGTGGGCATTCGATTCAAACTAGCCCTGAGGCAATTTTAGAATTACGCCGTATTTTACGATTGCATTTAAAGCAGTCGCCGCCTTCAAAATAGTTTTTTTGTTTTTAGAAAACCACTGCTGAAATAGCTCAACAGTGGTTGAAATGATTAATTAAGCTGATTTTGTTTGAGCGATTTTTTATGCTCAAAGTAGCTGATTGAAAAAATAACCAAGCCAACCAAATACAACACGCCAGACAACAGCAGTAAGTCTAAGCCTGCTGCATATAGCAACCAAAGTGCATAGATTGAAGCGACACTTGCAATGGCAATATGCGGCGTGCGTTTGTGGCGAATAGATTCTTTAAGATAAAACGCCGATACCAGAAAATAAGGCAGCAAAATCATCACCGATGAAATCAATAAAAGCTGGGTGTAATTTTTGTTGAAAAAATACACGGCAATCAGAGAACCTTGCACCACAATAGTGGTCAGCCATAGTGATGAAATTGGCACATTATTTTGGTTATTCTTTAAAAATAGTTTCGGGAAAGCACCATTTTTTGCAGCTAAATATGGAATTTCGGTCGCAAATAACGTCCAGCTTAAATAAGACGATGAAACTGAAATAATCAAGCCGATAGTAATAATGATGGTACCCGGTAGACCGATGAGTTGCTGCAAAATGGTCGCCATAGATGGGTTATGCATGCCTGCAAGCACTTCACGGCTCACTACACCATAAGCCAATACTGTGACCATCACGTAAAAACTTAATGCCAGCAACACACCTAAAATGGTCGCTTTGCCAATGTCATGACGGTTTTTTGCACGTGATGATAAAACCACCGCACCTTCAATACCGGTAAATACCCAAAGGGTAATGAGCATTAGGTCTTTTACTTGCTGCCAAAGGGGAACTTTTAAAGAAAAATCATTTAAGTTGAGTTTGAATAGATCAAACTTAAAGGCAATGAAGGTAAAGAAGATGAAAACCACCATTGGAATAATTTTGGCAATGGTTGCCAGTAAATTCACAATCGCAGCTTCCTTAATACCTCGGCTTACTAACCAGTGCACCAGCCATACAAAAATGCTTGATCCAATCAGTGAGTAGAGCGTATTACCTTCACCAAAAATAATATGGTCTTTGCTGTCGGTAAACATGCCGACGCCTGAAAAGGCAATCACTACATAACCGACAATACCAATGGTAGTACACAACCAATAGCCCCACGCCGAGCAAAACCCGATGAGGTCTCCAAAGCCTTCGCGTGCATAGTTATAAATACCGCCATCTAGATCTGGTCGTTGACGGGTTAAATGCAACAATGAGAGAGCCAAGAAAATAATGCCGACTCCGGTAATGAGCCATGCAACAAGAAGGGCAGAGCCGTTGGCGACTTGAGCCATATTTTGGGGGAGGCTAAATACGCCTGACCCCACCATAGAACTAAATACCAGCGCTGTAAGAGACAGTAATCCGATTTTGGCAGCAGACATGGTATTTATTCTTTAAAAAATTGAGAAAGTTCAGCAATGTGTTCTGGTCCAATACCACAGCAACCGCCCACTAAACTTGCACCTGCTTGCTGCCATTGTTTGGCAAAAGCAAGATAAGCTGGAGCATCTAAGTCTTTACGAATTTCATCAAGGCCATCGTTAGCAGTAGCGCTTTCATCTTGCGGTGGGAAAGCGTTGGCATAAGCACCAATTTGTACAGACTCAGGAATAAGCTCTTTAATTTCATTAATCGCTTGCAAGATCACTTCAGGTTGGCAGCAGTTAAACAATACTGCTTTGGCATTGGATTGTTTGATGAAATCAGCCACTTGCTGCATGTTTTCGCCAGAACGAAGTAAAGCTTGTTCTTGTTTGATTTCGTCTTGTAGCGTAAATGACACCCAATAGTCTTTACCATCTTGTGGCAATAACGCATGAACTGTTTCAACTTCTTTTAAGCATGATTGAGTTTCAGCGAGCCAAAAATCAACCTCTGGTGCCAATGTGTTAATAATTGGCTCAGCAAGGTTTTTAGCCTGTTCTGGCTGGAACAAGTCGGCACGGTAAGAACCAAATAAAGGCGGTAAGCAGCCTGCGATTTTGACATTTTTGCCGCTTTCTTTAACTGCATTTTTTGCTTGTTCAATCGCAACTTTAATTAAACGCACGCCGTCAGTTTCAAAACGTTCTTGACCAATATGAAATGGCACAACCGCATAGTTATTGGTTGTAATGACTTCTGCACCAGCGTTGATAAAGTCGAGGTGGACTTCTTTTACTGTTTCAGGTGCTTCAATGAGTGCAAGAGCAGACCACTCTGGTTGACGAAACGGAGCGCCACGGCGAGCCAATTCACGGCCTAAACCGCCATCTAAAATTTTCATAAATTACAACGTAAAGGGAGAAAAATAATTCAGCTAATCTAGCGTGTAGATGAATGCTATTCAATCGCTAATATGCTCGATATATTTCTAAATAAATTAGATTGTTATGAATATTTTTTCTTAAAAGGAATTCTGTAAATGCTGTTCAGTTTTACTGATGAACTTCATGTGAAAAAGAAAATACATTTTCATGAAGTATACAGACTAAAAATACTCTTATAGCGCGCCGTATTGCTGCCAGCTTTCACCAGTATGCTGTGTTTGATAATACGCTTTGAGTTGTTCAAGCTGCGTAAAATGTACGCCTGACCAAATCAATAAACTAATTAATATGAGTACTTTAGATAAACTACGAACTTTACTTACTTGAGTAAAAGCCAACACAACAAAAAATAGCGCAGGTAAAAATATAAAGAACTGGATAGGGGAGAAAAATAGATGAGCCGTGCTGAAATATAACGCGAGTGCACTCATGAGCACATTTAAAACAGAACACAGTTTTTGATATTTACCGAGCTTAAAAGAATAGGCAGTAATGACAAATAACACGGCTGAGCTGACGTAAATGGCTGTACCGCCAATCATCCACATATAAAACCCACTTAACAAAAGATAAGCCAGTAGCAAAACAAGTACGAGCTTAAAACAAAATGACAAGAGGCGAGGTGATGATTTTAAAGGCGTCATGGCAAGTCTAAATATCTCAACAGAAGTCTTAAAAAACAAAAGGACGAATCGAAATTCATCCTTTTGATATTTTACTTATACATCATCAAACTTAGTTTGCTTTTGCAACAGGGGCAGCAGCAGTTTCATCGTTTGCAGCTTTGAACGGAGATGTATAGTTCAAGCCAAGTGTAGAGCTTGTGTACTGACGAACTTTGTCGAGTAACACAGGGTCTTTGCTTAAGTCTTGTTTATAAGAAACCACAATTTCATGAAGCTTCTGGTTCCACTTACCTTCAGTTTGCTGAGGGAAAGCTTTTTCAAGCAAGTTAAGCATGATGTATGGAGAAGTCGAAGCACCCGGAGACGCACCTAACAATGCAGTTACAGCACCATCTTTAGACGCAAAGATTTCTGTACCGAATTGAAGTGTTGCAGGTTTACCCGGTTCTTTTTTGATGATCTGAACACGTTGACCACCTTGGCTTAAACGCCAGTCTTCAGCTTTCGCATCTGGGTAGTATTTACGAAGTTCATTGAGACGGTCTTCATCTGACATCATCACTTGGCTCACCAAGTATTTAACAAGATCAAGGTTTTCCAAGCCAACAGTGGTCATTGGTAAAACATTGCTTTTGTTGGTAGATGCAAGCAAGTCAAGCTGAGAACCATTTTTTAGGAACTTGTTTGAATACGTTGCAAATGGTCCAAACAATACATATTTTTTACCGTCGATATAACGTGTATCAATATGTGGTACAGACATTGGAGGGGCACCAAGTTCCGCACGACCATATACTTTCGCTGTGTGCTGAGCAGTAATTGCCGGGTTGTCAGTAATTAAGAACTCACCACCTACAGGGAAGCCAGCATATTGTTTCGCTTCTGGTAAACCAGTAAGTTGCAATAATTTAACCGCGGCACCACCTGCACCGATAAATACAAAACGCGTTTTAACGTGGTCTGTTTTACCAGTTTTCAAATTTTTGAAAGACACCGTCCAAGTTTTGTCATCATTTTGGCTGATGCCAGTCACTTCAGTTGAAGTCTGTAATTTGAAGTTAGGGTTTTGGTTTAAGTGATTCACTAATTGTTTAGTGATTGAACCATAGTTCACGTCAGAACCAACTTCCATACGAGTCGCTGCAACTTTTTGAGTTGGATCACGATCGGTCATGACTAAAGGCGCCCATTGTTTAATCACAGCTGGGTCTTCAGTAAATTTCATGCCTTTGAAAAGCGGGCTTTGAATCATGGCAGCATAACGTTTTTCTAAGAATTTAACGTTATCGCCCCAAACGAAAGCAATGTGTGGAACTGGGTTAATGAATGTTTTTGGTTCAGCTAAAACGCCTTGTTTTACCTGATATGACCAGAACTGTTTAGCAACTTCGAACTGAGAAGCAACTTTTTCAGCTTTGGCAATTTCCATCTTACCGTTTTTCTCTTCGGTATAGTTCATTTCCATAAAGCCAGAGTGGCCTGTTCCGGCATTGTTAAAGCCGTTTGAACTTTCTTGAGCAACTTGGTCAAGACGTTCGTACATACGAATTTGCCAATTCGGTTCAAGCTCAGTGAAATAAGTACCGAGAGTGGCACTCATGATACCGCCGCCAACAAGAACAGCATCAACAACTGGCTCATCTTTTGCAGTTTGTACTTGTTTTGACGCAATCGGTCTAAACAAGAAAACAATACCTGCAATTAAAATAAGAATGATTAATACCAGAAGGTATTTCAAAAACTTTTTCATGTAAGGGGGACCTTAAAATAAGTTATTTGAGTCACTTAAGGTGTGAGGAAACCTAGACAGCGTATCCAGACAAAACGGATATAAATGCGAAAGTAAAATTCTCCAAAACAGAGAACTTTGAAAAAAGAAAAATTACTTGGGATTATCGCAAACACTCTATATTTTAGACTAATTTTGCATTGACAATACAATTTTTATAATAAATGGGTTCTATTAAAATCATAAATATGATTTATATTTAATCAAATTAAACTTTTATAAGATTATTTTTAGTTTTAATTTTATTGTAAGTTATTGAAAATAAATTAATAAAATAAAATTGGTTAAACTTAAGCCATTTGAAGGATATGCTTCGATAAAAATAGGTGAATTTTTAATTTATGACCTATTGATGTAATTAATAACCTTGCATGACCTTATTTTTCTGTCATACATAGTTCTTATTAATATGAGTGCTATAAATAATAAATTAAGGGCATATTCCTGCATAAGAAATATGCCCTTTAAGATATTATGATGCTACATAGAATGGTGCAGTCGAACGTGGTAACGCTTCGCGTCCACGAATTTGATCTGCAATTTTCTCGGCAATCATAATGGTGGTTGCATTTAAGTTACCGGTAATAATCAGCGGCATAATTGAGGCATCAACTACACGCAAACCATTCATACCGTGTACACGGCCTTGACCATCTACAACAGCCATTTCGTCTTCGCCCATCTTACAGCTACAAGACGGGTGGTAAGCTGTTTCTGCATGGTTACGAACAAAGTCATCAAGCTCTGCATCTGTCTGCAAATGTTTGCCCGGACTAATTTCATCACCACGATATGGGTCAAGCGCAGGTTGATGCATGATTTCACGCGTAATACGGATTGCATCACGGAACTCACGCCAGTCTTGTTCAGTCGACATGTAGTTAAACAAGATACTTGGATGCGCAAACGGGTCTTTCGATTTAAGTTTGATACGACCGCGTGAAGGCGAACGCATTGAACCCACGTGTGCTTGGAAGCCATGTTCTTTTACTGCATTACTACCGTTGTAGTTAATAGCTACTGGCAAGAAGTGGTATTGAATGTTTGGCCACTTAAACTCATCCGAGCTACGGATAAATCCGCCTGCTTCAAACTGGTTACTTGCACCAATACCTGTACCATTGAATAACCATTCGGCACCAATGGCAGGTTGGTTATACCATTTTAAAGCAGGGTATAAAGAAACGGGTTGCTTACATTTATACTGTAAGTACATTTCCAAGTGATCTTGCAAGTTTTCACCCACGCCCGGCAAATCATGAACCACATCAATGTCCATTGATTTTAAGAAGGTACTTTGACCTACACCTGAACGCTGTAAAATTTGCGGTGACGCAATTGCGCCTGCACAAAGTAATACTTCACGTTTAACCAAGGCACGTTGCAAGTTGTTTTGATCAGCACCAATAATATATTCAACACCAATTGCTTGCTTTTGATTAAACAAGATTTTATTGGTCGTCGCATGAGTTAAAATAGTCAGGTTTGGACGACCTTTTGCCATATCCAAATAACCACGTGCGGTACTTGAACGACGGCCTTTAGGCGTAACGGTACGGTCCATTGGACCAAAACCTTCTTGTTGATAACCATTTAAGTCGTCAGTACGTGGGTAACCTGCCTGTACACCTGCTTCAACCATGGCATGGAATAGCACGTTGTTGCCATTTTTTGGTGTAGCCACTGATACAGGGCCGCTATCACCATGGTAGTCGTTGCCACCAATGTCACGAGTCTCGGCTTTTTTGTAGTAAGGCAAACAATCGGCATAAGTCCAGTTTTCAAGGCCTTTATGGGTTGCCCATTGTTCTAAATCCATTGCGTTACCGCGGATATAGCACATACCATTAATTAAAGATGAGCCACCTAAGCCTTTACCACGACCACACTCCATACGACGGTTGTTCATGTGTGGCTCTGGGTCAGTTAAATAAGCCCAGTTATAGCGACGACCTTGAAGAGGGTAGGCCAAAGCTGCCGGCATTTGTGTACGGAAATCCAAGCGATAATCTGGTCCACCTGCTTCTAGCAGTAAAACGGTGGTATCTTTGTCTTCAGTAAGACGCGCAGCGAGTACATTTCCGGCAGATCCTGCGCCAATAATAATGTAATCATATTCTTTAATATTCATAACTATCCTTTTTTTACTAACAGTTTGCCTGAGCAATCTATAAAGACTGCTCGGCATATGTGATTTAGGTTGAAGGTTTTACAGCGATTGAGGCATTAAAAAATGCTTTGATAATCGCCAAGTTCAACTTGAATAGATTTGATACGGGTATAGTGCCCAAGCGTGGTTAAGCCATTTTCGCGGCCCACACCAGATTGCTTGTAGCCACCAACTGGCATTTCGGCAGGTGATTCACCCCAAGTGTTAATCCAGCAAATACCAGCTTCAATTTGGTGAATAATGCGATGAGCGCGGCTAATATCTTGAGTGACCACACCGGCAGCTAAACCAAAGGTCGTGTCGTTCGCACGTTGAATCACTTCTTCTTCGGTTTCATAGCTTAAGATGCTCATGACAGGTCCAAAAATTTCTTCTTGAACAATCGCCATCTGGTCAGTGCAGTCGCTAAATACAGTCGGTAGCACATAAGCGCCTTTGGCAAGCTCGCCTTCTGTCGCACGACCGCCACCGATTAATACTTTAGCGCCTTGTTGTTTGCCTGACTCAATGAAAGACAACACTTTTTCCATATGCGGGAAGCTAGTGAGTGGCCCGAAGTTTGTGTCTTCAGCCATTGGGTCACCAATGCGAATGCGTTTTACACGTTCTACAACCGCTTTTTCAAAGTCGGCTAAACGTGATTTTGGAACAAAGACACGCGTACCGTTGGTACATACTTGACCTGAACTAAAGAAGTTCGCCATGACAGCAATGTCTGCGGCACGGTTAAGGTCAGCATCTTCACAAATAATGAGTGGTGACTTCCCACCAAGCTCCATAGTCACTTCTTTTAGTGTAGAGCCAGCAGCGCTTGCCATCACTTTTTTGCCAGTTTCTACGCCACCCGTGAATGAGATTTTTTCAATCACAGGATGTTCTGTGAGCCATTGACCGATTTCACGACCAGCACCTTGTACTACGTTAAATACGCCGTCTGGTAAGCCAGCTTCTGTATAGATTTCCGCAAGTTTTAATGCAGTAATTGGCGTTGTTTCGCTTGGCTTGAAAATCATGGCATTGCCGGCAGCAAGGGCAGGGGCAGATTTCCATAAAGCGATTTGGATTGGATAGTTCCAGGCACCAATACCTGCAACTACGCCTAAAGGTTCACGGCGTGTATAAAAGAAACTTGATTCGCGAAGTGGAACTTGTTCGCCCTGAATAGCTGTCGCAAGTCCTGCGTAGTATTCGAGTACATCTGCACCAGTCACAATATCGACGGTAGATGTTTCGCTGTAGGCTTTACCGGTGTCGAGTGTTTCAAGACGGGCAAGCTCATCATTACGTTCACGGAGAATATCGACAGCACGGCGTAAAATACGTGAGCGCTCCATAGCGGTCATGGCTGCCCAGATTTTTTGTCCTTGTTGGGCACTTTTTACAGCAGCTTCAATATCTTGTTCAGATGCCTGTTGAAGAGTCGCGATAATTTCGCCGTTGGCAGGGTTAATACTATTAAATGTTTTACCACTGGTTGCTTCAACGTAGCGTCCATGGATATACAATTGATGAACTTGTACATCACTCATTTTGTCTCTCCTGCAAAGGCTTGTTCGCAAATTGCAATTGCGTTTTTACATAATCGTAAGCAATGGAACGGGCCAGTTCGCTGTCAAATTCATTGTGACGGCTTAAACTGCCACGTAGCCATAATCCATCAATCAATGCTGCCAGACCTCTTGCGGCAACACTGGCCTGTTGTTCATCCATTAACTTGAGAAAATAAAACTTCAAGTTGGAATACAGGCGTTGATCATTAATCTTTTGCAAACGGCTCAGGTCAGGTACATGCATGCTTGCAGACCAAAAGTCTAACCAGACCCGCATTGCTTTTTCATTTACCTGACTAATGTCAAAGTTAGAGTCAATAATTGCCTTAATCTGGCTTTCCGGATGCGAATCTGCTTCTGCTCTGTACTGTTCGGTTTTCCGACGCAAAACATTGAGCATTTCTTGCATACAGGTATTTATTAACCCTTGTTTGTCGCCAAAATAATGGCTGACAATACCGGTCGACAACTCGGCTTTTTTTGCAATTTGTGCAATGGTGGTATTGGATAACCCCACTTCATAAATTACGTCGAGTGCAGCGTTCATAATCTCTTCACGGCGCACATGCTCTGGTTTTACTCTGCGTTTTGTCATGATTGTCCACATCAGCACTTTTACGGGTGCTTTAAATTCAGCATGTTAACTTGCAGAGCATCATAGCACTTTTTTTATCATACTTGTTATTGATTGAACGTTCAATCAATAACAAGTATGATGTGTAAAAATCAATGAATTTTTGAATCTTACTTCGGGGTAGAAGAGATAGAATCAGAAGTTCTTACGGATAGGATGATGCGCATAAGTCCGGTACTTATCACGTTATTTTGGAAAAAATACACCGATTGCAAGGAGCAATAAGATGGTGTTGAAAAGTGATGGATATTCTTCAGACCATATTCGGTTAAATCGTTTTGTATTTTGGAGTTCGGCAGTCAGTATCGGCATTTTTGGCCTATTATTTGTGCTGTTTCCAGAAAAAAGTCAGTTTTGGCTGACCTATGTGCAAGAGCAGGTAAACCACTTTTTCGGGTGGTATTACATGTTGGTGATTGTGCTGTGTTTAGGCTTTGTGGCTTGGCTTGCCTTCTCAAAAGTGGGACAGATTCCTTTAGGAAAAGACCACGACAAACCTGAGTTTGGCTATTTGGCTTGGACCTCAATGCTGTTTTCGGCAGGTATTGGTATCGCGCTACTTTATTATGGTGTTGCTGAACCTGTTGACCATTTTCTAAGACCGCCAGAAGGTGAGGCAGGTACTATTCAGGCCGCCCGCAATGCCATGACCTATAGCTTTTTGCACTGGGGTATTCATGGCTGGGTGCTTTATGCCTTGCTGGGTGTGACATTAGGTTATTTTGCCTTTAGACAAGATTTACCACTCGCACTACGCTCGGCACTCTATCCAATTTTTGGAGAGCGAGTTCATGGCCTGGTAGGCGATTTTGTCGATGGCTTTGGTATTTTAGCAACCGTAATTTCTTTGGTGACCAACTTAGGTATTGGTGCTTTGGTATTGGTTTCAGGCATTTGTTATTTAATTCCTGAAATTCCCGATAACTCTGCAACTTTAATTACTGCAGTTTTAATCATGATGTTTGTGGCGACAGTTACTACAGTGGTCGGGATTGAAAAAGGCTTGGCATGGTTATCACGGATTAATTTACGTTTGCTCTATGCCTTACTTTTATTTGTATTTCTAACAGGACCGACGAACCATTTGTTAAATGGTCTTGTGCAAAATACGGGCGATTACCTTAATAATTTTATGGGTAAAAGTTTTGATATGTATTTATACAATCAAAAAGCCAGTGGCTGGTTGGGTTCATGGACTGTGTTTTATTGGGCATGGTGGATTGCTTGGGCACCTTTTGTAGGAATGTTTATTGCCCGCATTTCCAAAGGCCGAACTATTCGAGAAGTGGTTTTGGGTGTATGCCTCATTCCATTAGGTTTTACCTTGGCTTGGATCTCGATTTTTGGAAATACTGCAATTCATTTAATTCTCAATCAAAAACAGAAAGTTTTAGGTGATATGGTTTTAAGTGACCCTGCGTTGTCATTATTCAAATTACTCGAATATCTCCCGTTTAATCCGTATATTGCCGGGATTGTTGTTGTAATTTGTTTCGTTTTATTTTTGACACCGGTTGGGTCTGGTACACTAATGATCGCCAATTTGTCCTCGAAAGGGGGCACCAGTGATAGTGATTCACCGATCTGGTTACGCATCTTTTGGTCTGTGGTCATTACCATTGTAAGTATCGGCTTATTATTAGCAGGTAGTTTTAACTCCATGCAAAGTGCAGTGGTGTTATGTGGTTTACCATTTTCTGTGATTATTTTGCTTTATATGTTTGGTTTAGCCAAAGCCTTAAAGCAAGATGATTTTGACCCGAATGTTGCGAAAAAGCAGTTAGCTATTTCAAAAGACATTTCTATTCCATCGAATTGTGACCAGAACAAAGTGACCGAGGTTTTATAACCTTGGTTCATCACATTTATTTATATTTTTTGCGTTCAAAGCAGTCTTTTCATTATTGTTAAATAATGAAAAGACTAAATTGAATATTTTATTTTTCTTCTATTCCTTGAGGATTGTATGGCAACAGATAATCCAAGAGCAGTTGATGATTTAACATTATCTAAATCTAAAAAAGACCCGCTTAACCGTGTGGTTTTTTATATTTCAGCTCTAATCATTTTAATCTTTTCTCTCGTTACTTTTTTATTTAACGATTTCGCAAATCGAACCATTAACACCGTCCTTGCGTGGGTAACGTCAACCTTTGGCTGGTACTATTTACTGGCTGCAACGCTGTATATGGTGTTTGTAATTTTCATTGCCTGCTCACGGTATGGTGAGATTAAACTTGGCCCTAAACACTCAAAGCCTGAGTTTAGTTTACTGAGTTGGTCTGCCATGCTGTTTTCGGCAGGTATTGGTATCGATTTAATGTTCTTCTCGGTGGCTGAGCCATTATCTCATTATATGCAGCCGCCTGTCGGCGTAGGTCAGACCTATGAAGCGGCACGCCAAAGTATGGTGTGGACGCTGTTTCACTATGGTTTGACCGGTTGGTGTATGTATGCCTTGATTGGTATGGCACTTGGTTATTTCAGTTATCGTTATAACTTGCCGCTTACCATTCGTTCTGCACTTTACCCAATTTTTGGGAATAGGATTAATGGGGCCATTGGCCATAGTGTAGATACTGCCGCCGTCATTGGGACAATTTTTGGTATTGCGACCACCTGCGGGATTGGCGTGGTACAGCTGAATTATGGTTTACATGTTTTATTAGGACTGCCAGAGAATATCTGGATGCAGTTTGCACTCATTGCCATTGCAGTCGGTATTAGTATTATTTCAGTGACATCTGGGGTGAATAAAGGTCTTCGGATTTTGTCTGAAATCAATATTTATGTATCGATTGGTCTTTTACTGTTTATTTTGTTCTTGGGCAATACCGAGTTTTTACTCAATGCGCTAGTACAAAATATTGGTGATTATTTAACTCGCTTCCCAACCTTAGCCTTACAAAGTTTTGCTTTTGAGCAACCTAAAGATTGGATGAGCAGTTGGACCTTGTTCTTCTGGGCATGGTGGATTGCTTGGTCGCCATTTGTAGGTTTGTTTTTGGCCCGTATTTCTAGAGGCCGTACTATTCGTGAGTTTGTGTGCGGGACTTTAATTATTCCTCTATTATTTACCTTAACGTGGTTATCCATTTTTGGTAATAGCGCATTGCACAGTGTTATTTTTGAAGGCAACCAGACTTTAGCTGCAACGGTATTATCTAATCCGGCACATGGTTTTTATGACCTGTTAGCGCAGTACCCGGGTTTTACCTTTATTGCTTCAGTCGCAACAGTAACGGGCCTTTTATTCTATGTGACTTCTGCTGATTCGGGTGCATTGGTTTTAGGTAACTTCACGACCAAGCTTACCCATATTGATAATGATGCGCCGCGTTGGTTAAGCGTGTTTTGGGCAATTGCCATTGGGTTATTAACACTCGCTATGCTGATGACCAACGGGATTACCGCTTTGCAGAATGCAACCATTATTATGGGACTGCCGTTTAGTTTCGTGATGTTCCTTGTCATGGCGGGGCTTTATAAGTCGCTCAGACTTGAAGACTACAGGCATGCTAGTCGAAGTATGAACGCGGCACCTGTGGTGGGTAACGTCGACATTCTCAATTGGAAACAGCGTTTGACTCGGGTTATGCATCATCCGGGAACGACTGAAACCAGACGAATGCTCGATACCGTTTGCAAACCTGCCGTTCAAGCTGTTGCCGATGAACTCATTAAGCAAGGCATGAACGTAGATGTGCAACAAACACCACTTGAAGATGAAGAGGCGCTATATCACCTCGATATCACTATTCATTTGGAAGAAGAGCAAAACTTCGTTTATCAGATTTGGCCTGTCCGTTATAGCGCGCCTAACTTTAGTCAGCGTGTAAAACGAGGCAAACAGTTCTATTACCGTCTCGAAACCTATCTTTATGAAGGTTCTCAAGACAACGACCTTGTTGGTTACAGTAAAGAACAGGTTATTAATGACATTTTAGATAAATATGAAAGACATATGACGTTCTTGCATATTAATCGTATTAGCCCTGGGAACCGTCCATTATTCCCAGATCCACAAGCTTAAGGGGAATATGCATGGTTTCACCATATCTGCATTCTTTTGCTTTATTTTTCTCTTTGCTCAATCCTTTTTTAATGAGCATTTATATGATTGGCCTCATCCGCCATTCAGAAACCAAGGTATTTAACAAAGCTTTAATTCAGGGGAGCTTGATTGCTTATATCGTCTTTATGCTGTTTGCATGGGGCGGTGAAGCAATCTTTAGTAAATACCTGAATGTACGCTTTGAGGCTTTCCAGATTTTTGGTGGTCTTATCTTTTTGGTGATTGGTTACCGCTATGTGTTTCAGGGTGCAGATACCATTGGTGAAATGCGCGGTGCACCAGAACATTTGGCTGGCACCATCGCTATGCCTTTTATGATTGGGCCGGGTACCATTAGTGCAGCTGTGGTGACAGGTATTGAAATGTCGATTGGTGCTGCGGCACTTGTGATCGGGTTTACCATGTTTTTAACATGCAGTATTTTGATCTTGATGAAATTTTCACATGATCATTTGCGTTACAAACATGCAAAATATATCGATCGCTATTTCGATATTGTCGGGCGTTTATCTGCTTTATTAATCGGTACGATTGCTGTTGATATGATTATTAATGGTGTTACCGGACTGATCCATAAAGTATAAGGAACCTCATATAAAACGATGCTGTGTCATTTAAAATGGAACAAAATGGCATAGCATCTTTTGATTATTTTTGACCGCTCAATAACTGTTTATTTAAGAAAAACTAAAAAATTATTAAAAATAATAGCTTAAGAAATATTCGTTCAAAAAAAGAATTAACAATATTAAAAAATACGATGCTATGTTGTGGATTTAAGCATGTTTTTTTTGTGAATTATCAACCATAATGTTTTCTGAGCTTGTTTGAGACAGAGTTGAGTCATGCCTACATTAGATGAAATGACAACCGTAACTGATGATCAGTCAGAATTAACCATGTCAGTTTTAATGACACCGGACATGGCAAATTTTTCAGGTAATGTTCATGGTGGAACAATTCTAAAGTTGCTAGACCAAGTGGCCTATGCTTGTGCAAGTCGTTATTCAGGCAGCTATGTCGTAACGTTGTCTGTAGACAAAGTAAATTTTAAAGAACCTATTTATGTAGGTGAACTCGTTACATTTTTAGCGAGTGTGAACCATGTGGGACGTACTTCAATGGAAGTGGGTATCCGTGTGGAAGCTCAAAATATTCAAAAGCGTACCGTTCGTCATACCAATAGCTGTTATTTCACTATGGTTGCGGTTGATGAGCATGGTAAACCACGCGAAGTGCCTAAATTAAATTTAGATACCGAGTGGAAACGTTGCCGATTTGAAGCGGCTGAACATCGTAAGGTATTGCGCTTACAAGAGAATCATAACCCTTCTTGTAGCATGTATAAGAAAACTTCTTAAAAAAAAAGATCGAACCGCAGCATGGTTCGATCTTTTTTCTTCACCGAAATTTAACGTCCTGTTTCGTTTCAGTAAAATTATCTCTGAGCTTGGAGGAGAGTGCAGAGATAATTAACGAGTTGCAGGAGCAGCTTCAGAAGCAGAACCTACAGCGTCAGAAGCAGCATTTGCAGTGTTTGCTTGCTCTTGAGTTGAAACAACAACTTTTTCTTCACCAGCAGTGTTATGTGCTTGGTCGTGCTTAGAAGCAGCGAAAGTTGAAGCAGCAGTTAAAGCTAGTGTAGTAGCGAGTAAAGTTTTAGCTAATTTCATTTTATGGCATCCTTAAATTCATTAAAAAATAAATCAAACCTAATCGTTCTGACCTACATAGAACATATAGGGCTGAATGATTAAGCTAGGACACATGCTAAGCCGAGCTTGGGATTACATCAATTAACTTAACAATCTATTACGCCTATCTTAACAATATGAAATATAACGTCCGTTTATGTGCGTCTACTGTAAAATTAAAGCGCTACTTGAGCGCTAAAAATGTGAAAGAATATTTCGTATTGAGTAAAAAAAAAGCAAGTTAGTTACGTAAATAAAACACTCTGGCATGAATTGTGAATGTCCATAAATAGGATATTTCGTTTAATTATTATTTTTCTAAAGTTAATTTAGATAATTGATGAGATATATGTCACATATTTGGTGCTTTAGCCTGATAATTGAAAAGTATATCTTCAAAGTGAAAAATTATTTTCATGCTACTTAAACAGTGATATACCTTTCTTAGTTTTTAAACCTTGTTGATTTGAGCCGCTTGTGAAACTGATTGCCCAAAAAACTGTTCCTACCCATATTATTTCAGGGTTTTTAGGGGCAGGGAAAACGACATTATTGCAACATTTATTAAGTCAGAAACCGAAAGATGAAGTGTGGGCTGTCTTAATGAATGAATTTGGGCAAATCGGAGTCGATCAACAACTCCTACCTCAAGATCAAGGCTATGCAGTCAAAGAACTATTGGGTGGCTGTTTATGTTGTAGTAGCCAGCTCCCAATGCATATTGCTTTGGCTCGCTTGTTAAGTGAACAAAAGCCAGACCGACTCTTTATTGAACCTACAGGGCTTGGGCATCCTTCGCAATTATTTGATCAGTTAACGGAACCACATTGGCAAAACAGCTTAGCTATGCGTGCACTAGTGACTGTGGTTGATGGTAGTCGTCTGCATGACACCAATTGGGTCAAGCAAAACCTATATGAAGACCAATTAAAAGCTGCACAGATTGTGGTGGTCTCTCATGCCGATACCATGACTTTTGAAGATGAACAGGCACTTGTTGAGCTTAAAGAAGAGTACCAACCTTATCAACAACAATGGCTAAAGACTGAACATGGTCAACTTGAACTGTCGCAAATTGATGTGCCTGCGCGTTTAACTGCACGCTCTATACAGCCTTTACTCAAGCTGCAAAAGCAAATGGCTGAAGCCGAAGTTGCAAAAGAAATTCACCAACTGCCTTATCATTATGTCGAGTCGGCGCAGGGTTATATGGTCGCGGGTTGGAAATTTCCTAAGCGTTGGAAATTTGAGTTTTATGCTTTGCTCGATGTGTTGTGTGCACAGCAAGACTGGCTACGTATTAAGGGAATTTTTAATACAGATCAGGGATGGAAGACCTTTAACTTTAATCCTGAGCAGTTTAACTATAAGTCTGGTGAAGAGGGCATTGATAACCGCATTGAAATGATTAGCCAACATGAACATGACTGGCTGGCATTTGAAACTGAACTATTAGCTTGCAGAATTGAACAATAGAGAACATTAAAATACTTCAATATTCTCTATGAGAGATTTAATTTTTTATATTAAGTACTTGTTTCGCTTGTGCATGATCGATGTCTTTTTCCCAATGGGCAATGACTACGGTTGCGACACAGTTACCAATTAAGTTGGTGCAGGCACGGATAATTCCGATAAACCAGTCTACAGATAGTAAAAGTACCAAACCAATTGCAGGTAAACTTGGAATTACGGAAAGTGTTGCAGCAAGAATCACTAAGGCTGACCCCGGAATGCCGTGTGCGCCTTTCGATGTAATAAGCGAAACCAATAAAATAGCCAGTAAGTCGTGCATGGAGAGATTGATATTGCAGGCCTGTGCAATAAAGATCACGCCTAATGTTAAATAAATTGAAAAGCCATCTAAATTAAAAGAATAACCAGTAGGAATAACCAGACCGACTGTTGAATCTTTAATTCCCAAGTTTTTAAGCTTTTTCATGATTTGGGGTAAAACAGAATCAGAAGAGGCTGTCCCTAAAACAATAGCGAGTTCATCTTTAAAATAGCCGACAAATTTAAAGATATTCAGTCCGGTGAGTTTTAAAATTGAACCCAAAATAATGACAACAAATAAAATGCAAGTCGCATAAAAGAGTAAAACTAAATAACCGAGTTGCAGGAGTGAATCTAATCCAAATTTTGCAGTGGTATAAGCAACTGAACCAAATACACCAATTGGTGCCAAGCGAATAATGAGTCCCATAATTTTAAAGAAGACTTCCGAAAAAGCTTCAAGCGCTTGACGGACCAACTCTGCTAAATGTTTAGGAATTAACAGTAGAGAAACGCCAAATAAAATAGCGATGAGTAAAACTTGTAAAATATCTCCGTTAGCAAAAGCGGCAGTAAATGTTTTCGGAATAATATTGAGTAAAAACTCTGAACCTGTATGCATGTCATGAGCACGTTCGGTATAGGTACTTAAATCTTTAGCATCTAAATGAGTAATATCGATATTCATACCGACGCCCGGTTTAAAGACATAAGCAACAATAATTCCCAAAATTAAAGCAATACTCGTGGCCACTTCAAAATAAAGAATCGTTTTTGCACCGACTTTGCCCATTTTTTTAATATCGTTTGCACCATAGATTCCCAGTACCACTACACAGAATACAATCGGGGCAATCAACATTTTAATGAGGGAAATAAAACCATCACCAAGAGGTTTTAAAGCTAGGGAGAAATCATGAAAAGCAAGACCTACTGCAATACCGAGGAAGAGAGCGCAGAGGACTTGTAGAAATAAACTACGTTTAAGTTTTTGCCACATAAGTCATCAAATCAAGAGAGGAATACAACCCCTTTCAAGCAAAAAGCCCGCCAACTTTGAAAGTGGTTAGATGTTTTGAAATAAGATGCAAATGGAGAGGATAAGAAGTTTTACATTACTGAGTTTTTTCTATAATTTTTTAATTAAAATCGAGTATTCTTAGCGCCAAATTTTTGGACATATTAACTATGGCGCTTAAAGCAACAATTTATAAAGCAGATCTGAATATTGCCAATATGGATGACCATATTTATGGCGATTATCAACTGACGCTTGCCTTACATCCTTCTGAAACTTTAGAACGATTAATGGTTCGTGTCATAGCTTTTGCACGTTTCGCAAGTGATAGCCTTGAGTTTACCAAAGACCTTTTTGAAACCGATGAGCCTGCACTTTGGCAAAAAGACTTAACAGGACAGTTAGAAACCTGGATTGAAGTTGGTTTACCGTCTGAAGATAAAGTGAAAAAAGCCAGTGCCCGTTGTAAAACTGTGGCAATTGTCGCTTATGGTTCACAAGTTGAAGATTGGTGGAAGAGAAACAGTAAAATTAAAACATTGAGTAATGTTCAAGTTTGGCAGCTAGCACCTGAAAGTACAGCAGAGTTAGAGCAGCTTTGTGAACGTACCATGCAGCTTCAGTTAAATGTTATGGACAATGAATGGACTTTGTTAAGTGACAAGGGCCAAGCGAATGTCGTGTGGACCCAATTACAGTAAAACTGAAAAGCGCAACAAATTTTACAAATTCACTTGCTAGACTAAAGATCAAGTCTGAGCTGTGAAATTAAACGAACGGGAATATTATGATCACTGAATTAGAAATTATCGATTTAAAAGTAGGCGAAGGTAAAGAAGCGGTTAAAGGTGCCTTAATTACGACGCACTATACAGGTTGGTTAGAAGACGGCACTAAATTCGACTCTTCCCTTGACCGCGGAAATTATTTCGAGTGTGTCATTGGTACTGGCCGTGTGATTAAAGGTTGGGACCAAGGCATTATGGGAATGAAAGTTGGCGGAAAACGTAAACTTATGGTTCCTGCTCATTTGGCTTATGGTGAACGCAAAATGGGTAAAATTATTCCGGCAAACTCAAATTTGATTTTTGAAATTGAATTATTTGATGTAAAAACTCGCGATGATTGAAATCAAACCGTTTAGAGCTCGACTTTATCTATAAGCTTTAAATATAAATATATTCGATATTTATATTTTAGCTTTTTAAATATTTAAGATTATTTTCAGTTTATTTAATTATAAAGGTGAACTGAAAAACTGTTCTGTTAGGGCAGTTTGAACTTAAGGACTAAATAAATATGAATTTTAGTTCTTAAGTTTAAATTTCACATAAATAATCTATATTGCTATTGAGACGCTATTTCATGATTACCCGCTTTGCATCTCCTTTGTTGAACCTCACGCTTGGCTTGGCTCTAGCAGGCTTGTCAGGTATGGCATTAGCTAACCCACCTAAAATAGATGCTTCAACACTTACGGTCATTGGGTATCATGAAATTACCGATACTAAAAATGCCTTAATTCCTCAATATGCGGTCACCACTCAACAATTTACTGAACATGTCGATTGGTTGCAAAAAAATGGCTTCCATTTTATTACCGTAGACCAGTTGATCCGTGCTCATCAGGGCAAGGCGGCACTTCCAACCAAGCCCGTTTTATTAACTGTAGATGATGGTTATCAGTCTTTTTACCAAAATGCGTATCCTGTTATTAAGGCTAAAAAAATCCCAATGGTACTTGCGGTAGTGGGTTCATGGTTAGAGCCAAAAGCAGGGCAGAAAGTCGATTTTTCGGGTGAAGAAATTCCACGTGATAAAATCTTAAGCTGGGGTGAGCTCAAAGAAATGCAAGATAGCGGGTTTGTTGAAATCGCAAGCCATAGCTATCATTTACACCGCGGTATTACAGGCAACCCACAAGGGAACTCTGAACCAGCGGCAACGACACGTTTTTATGATGTAAAAACTAAAACTTATGAAAATGACAGCCAATATCAGGCTCGTATTTATAATGACTTAAAAAAGAATAATCAGCTACTTAAAGAGCATGGTATACGTTCACCACGTATTATGGTGTGGCCATATGGTCGCTATAATATGCAAACGGTCCAAATTGCTAAAAAGCTTGGTATGCCAATTACCATCACGCTTGATGATGGCGCAGATCATGCGAAACAATCTCTACAAAATATGAGCCGTATTTTGGTAGAGGGCGGAATGAGTACTAATGATTTGGCTCAAGAGATTAAGAACCGTGAATTAAACTTAACGGATAACAACCGTCCGCAAAAAATCATGCATATTGATCTCGACTATATTTATGATCCGGATCCGCAACAACAAGAACGAAATTTAGGTCACTTGTTAGATCGAATTAATGCGATGGGTGTAAATACAGTTTATTTGCAGGCATTTTCAGATCCGGATGCTAATGGTTCTGCCGATATGGTATATTTCCCGAACCGTCATATCCCAATGCGTGCGGACTTGTTTAACCGTGTAGCATGGCAAATTCAAACCCGTACGCCTGTAAGCCGTATTTATGCTTGGATGCCTTTATTGGCCTGGGAACTACCAAAAACTGATCCTGTTTCTAAGGATTTGGTGGTGACAGAGCAAGCAAAAACAGGTGAACACCTCAACATGGGGTATATCCGTTTAAGTCCGTTCTCACCTCAGGCTCGCCAAACTATTCGTGAGATTTATCAAGATTTGGCCAAGTCAGCGTCTTTCAATGGAATTTTATTCCATGACGATGTCACATTATCTGATTATGAAGATGCAAGCCCAGATGCATTAAAAGCTTATGCGAAACAAGGCTTACCAACAGATTTGGCAAAAATTCGTGAAAACGATCAAGATTTGCAAAAATGGACTGCATATAAGACAAAATATCTAGATGATTTTGCAATGCAACTTGTTGAAGACGTGCGACAATATGAACCGTTCTTGCTTACAGCTCGTAACTTATACGCGCAAGTTGCCTTAAAACCATATGCGGAAAACTGGTATTCACAATCGCTTGAAGAGTCATTAAGACGCTATGATTTTACGGCTATTATGGCAATGCCTTATATGGAACAGGTCGATAACGCCGATCAATTTTATAAAGACATGATTGATCGCGTGAAAAAATATCCAAATGGCATTAAGAAAACAGTTTTTGAGCTACAAGCAACAAACTGGCGTAACAACGAAAAGGTACCGTCAACTGAAATGGCAGCAACAATTCACTCACTCTATCAGCAAGGTGCAATGCACGTTGCATACTATCCAGATGACCCAATCAAAGATCATCCGGACGTGAACGTGATGCATAAAGCATTTGCTGAAAAATCATCTCGTCTTGTGCCATAGGCGAGGCTGAAACATGACAATCTTTGCTGCTATATGGTCGCATGCCTTAAAATTCGTTTTCTATTATCCATTATTCATGTCGTATTTATGGATGATTGGCGCGATCATTTTCTATTGGAAGGAACGTAAAGCTCCGCCTTATGATCAGCCAGCTCCATTAGAAAGCTATCCTAAAGTTGCTGTGCTTATTCCTTGTTTTAATGAAGGGGATAATGCAGAGGAAACGATTACTCATGCTTTAAAACTGGATTATCCTCATTTTGAAGTGATTGCGATTAATGATGGCAGTTCGGATAATACAGGTGAAGTGCTGGATCGGTTAGCTGAACAACATGAAAAACTCCGTGTTGTTCATCTTGCACAAAACCAAGGTAAAGCCATGGGGTTGCAAGCCGGAAGCTTAATGACCGATGCCGAGTTTTTAATTGGTATTGATGGTGATGCTTTACTTGACCCGCATGCAGCAAAGTGGATGGTTCGTCATTTTCTTCAAAATCCGACTGTTGCAGCCGTGACGGGTAACCCACGTATCCGTACCCGTTCAACTTTATTAGGTCGTATTCAGGTTGGTGAGTTTTCTTCGATTGTCGGCATGATTAAACGTGCTCAGCGTACCTTTGGCCGTTTATTCACCGTATCTGGTGTTATTACGGCTTTTCGTAAGAGCGCTGTTCACCAAGTGGACTATTGGTCACCTAATATGTTGACCGAAGACATCGATATTACTTGGAAATTGCAACGTGCCGGCTGGGACATTCGTTTTGAACCGAATGCCTTGGTTTGGATTTTAATGCCTGAAACTTTAAACGGTTTGTGGAAACAACGTTTACGTTGGGCAATGGGTGGAGCACAGGTATTAATTAAAAATATTGATGTGTTCACTAAACCAAAATTGAATTTTTTATGGCCTTTAATGTTTGAGCTTTGCTTAACTTTAGTCTGGTCATATTTAATGCTGGCGATGGCTTTGTTGTGGTTGGTACATTTTATTTTACCGGTCCCTGCATTAGCCGTTGTGAGCTCTCCATTTTTACCGTATGGTAGCGGTATTTTATTGGGGGCAACCTGTCTCATTCAGTTTGCTTTAAGCAAATGGATGGATAGTCGTTATGAACCGCATCTAGGAAAAAACTATTTCTGGATGATCTGGTATCCATTGGTCTTTTGGCTAATCACCATCTCGGCAACTATTGTGGCATTTCCAAAAGTCTTACGACGTGGAGATGAGAAACGTGCGCGTTGGGTGAGCCCGGATCGGGGCATTCGTGGATGAAATGCAAGAGTCATGAGATTTTAAAGATCGTGCTGTATTGATGTCTGGGGAAAACCACAGCACTTCGTTAGGTAAAGAGAAATGAAGACAAATTCGTTGATTATTGATTTACGCCGTCAATTGCCATGGCATAAACGCTATGCTTCTACAACAAGCACAGCCATGATGTGGGCGGCTTGGTTGTTGTTGTGGCGTCCATTCGTGTTTATCTGGGTATTGGCAGAGCTGCAAAAAACTCATTTAGTACATCGTTTGTTCAGTGCATTCGGTGTAGGAATTGAACATGGTATTACAGCGCTGATTGCTTGTGCAGTCGGGTTGCTACTCTGGAGTCATGTATTGCCTGAACGCCGTGTAGAAGGTAGTGAACTTAACATGAAACAGACAGATGACTATGCGCGCTATTTTGATTTGCCTGTGCAAGAAATTGAGCAGGGCCGTAGCCAAAAAATTACGGTCGTTCACCATAATGAATTTGGTAAAATCATTAGAGTTGAATAAAGTACATTTATAAAAGAAAGCCCCCATCGTGTGGGCTTTTTTTTACACTAATTTCGGTATATCCATAAGTTTTAAACTGTAGAGCGCAGTGCTTGAGTAGGACTTATTTACCTTTAAAAACAGGAGGTCTTTTTTGCAGCATGGCGAAAACACCTTCTTGAACATCTTCTGTTGTGAGTAAAGGTTGAAGATGGTTTTGCAGTTGGTTAAAAGCCACTTTGTAACCTTCATTGACTGCCTCACGAGCAGAGGCGAGGGTCGCTTTTACAGCAAGTGGTGCAGCTTGCGCGATATGTTCAGCAAGTTCTATGGCACGTTTAAGCTCTGTACCTTCTGGACATATTTCTGTAATAAGGTTCATGTCAAAAGCAGCTTTGGCATCGAAAGAGTCACCAGTGAGTAAATAGCGCATGGCTTTGGTCCAACCTGCGGCTTGAGTAAAACGTGCAGTTGCTCCGCCAAAAGGTAAGATGCCACGTTGAACTTCCATTTGAGCAAATTGGGTATTTTCACTCGCAATCGCAATATCAGCATTAAGAAAGAGTTCTATACCAGCGGTATAACAATAACCTTGTACTGCTACTATCAACGGTTTACTAAGCTTTCGGCCTACAGTGCCCCAAGGGTTAATTTCGTTTTCACTAAAGTCAAAAACACCTGTAGCGAGCTTGGGTTGTAACTCAACCAAATCTAAGCCAGCTGTAAAATGGTCACCGTGAGCAAAAACAATCGCACAGCGCAGGGCGTCATTATTTTCATATTCAGTGAGCGCTAGTGATAAGTCTTTGATCATGTGACTATCAAAAGCATTACGTTTTGCTGCCCGATCTAAGCCAATTAAAAAAATATGTCCGCGAGTTTCACGGCTGACTTTTCCTTCTTGATTTGACATATTTTCACGCTCTTTTATTTGTCTTTCATTATCTTTTAAACAATCATTGAAAAACTAGCAAATAGAAATTGTTAGCGACTCGATCAGTATTTCTTTTGTTTATCTATTGAAATAAATCAATTTCATGCGAAAAGGATAAATCCTTAGACATGTTATTTTCCATGATTTATTTAAATTAGCAGTTTGCTTCGCTTTATATTTTTCTCATAATACGCTGTCAAATTGATCTCAGTAAGCAGCTTCTATTATGTCACCTCTAGAAATTTTCGCGGTCTTAATTAGCCTCATTGGAGTTGGATTAACGGTAATCCGTAATATGTGGTGCTGGCTGTTTAATTTCTTTGCTTTTGTCCTATATGCTTATTTATTTTACGAATTTAAGCTTTATGGCGAAACGATTTTGCAATTCTTTTTTATGGCTGTAAATTTTTATGGTTTTTACTATTGGCTCAAAGGAAAGCAGCAAGATCATGACATTCGAATCGAGCCTATTGCAGTTCAAACAGCTATCATTCAAATGATTATTGCCGCGGTAGGTGGCTTAGTCTTTGGTTTGGTTCTTAAAAACTTTACCGATGCAGCGGTGCCGATGCTCGACTCACAGCTTGCAGCATTTAGCTTGCTTGCAACTTACTGGACCAGCCGAAAGCATATTGCGACATGGATCCTTTGGGTATTTGTCGATATTGTTTATGTCGGCATGTTTATCTATAAAGAGCTGTTTTTAACTTCAGCCTTATATGCAGCCTTTGTATTAATGGCAGCTTATGGTTGGTATCAATGGGAAAAGGTTAAAAGAAAGCAGAACTTAGGTGCTGGGCAGCTTTAATTGGGAGAATAAGCATGTTGTTGAGTTTAGATGCTTATAAACAACAACAGTTTGATCAAATTGCTGCAAAAATTATAGCTGAGCCTGCAAAATATATAGATTTTAATTCAGTATCGGATTTTTATAACGCTGCTTGGCTCAAGGACTTTCCGCAAGGGACCCAAGTCTCTGCGACAGGTTTAGATGATGGGGCTGAAGAGTTTTATGCCGTAGTACAGTTTAAACAGCAGTACTTAAAGTTTGATATTAAAGAAAATCATTCAACACTGAGTTTTCAGGATATGAATGGTGAAACTTTTGAGTGTAATTTTTAATTGAAGAAATAAGAGTACAAAAAAGCGACTTAACGTCGCTTTTTTTAATAGATAAATTTTGAAATTTTATCTGCCGTTGCGATGACTAGAGCGGCGATATCTTCTTTAAAGGTCTTCTCATCATAGGTGGTAATTGGACAACTGACTGAAAGGACAGCCACCATTTTTCCATTTGATTGTTTGAAAATCGGTGCAGCACAAGCAGCCATGTCATGGTTGTAATGCCCCCAGCTCACCATAGACTTTTGAGTTTTTACATAATTCAATTTTTGCAATAACGCTTTTAAACTGGTTGGGGTAAGTTCTGAGTAACTATCCCAGTCATTAAAATTGCGATAGCGTTGTCGTACTTCTGCCTCTGGTAAATCTGACAATAACATTTGACCAATAACTGTAGCATGGGCAGGCCAGCGAGTACCTAAACTAATATTGCTGGTAAACGTACCCATAGATTGAACGTTATTTACAAAAACAATGTGTGTACCTTCTAAAACGGTCAGGTGTACTGCAAGTTTGGTCTGGTCACGTAGTTCTTTCATTAAAGGCGTAGATAAATCAAGTAATGAAAGCTTTGATAAACTGTTAAAACCAAGCTCCATAACTTTTGAATCAAGCGCATATGTTTTTTGTGAAGCCTTTCTTAAGTAACCGCAAGCTTCAAGTGTATAGATAAGCCGAAATGCACTAGAACGGTTCACTTCCAAAATTTCGGCAATTTCTGTAATCGTCATTTCTTGTGCTTGTTGATTAAATGCTTGCAAGATGGCTAAACCACGCACAAGCCCTGGTACTAAATACCGATCATCATTTTTTGTTGTTTCTGATTCTTGCGAATCTTCTTCAATCTCTAGGCTCATTCGTGTCGTTTTCCTATAAATAAAACAGGGTTCGAATTGGGGCATTATGCTTTATTTTAGAACTATTGTAATTATAAAGATTACATAAAACAATTTTTATATTTAAAACATTGTTTCCAACTTGAAACGTAACAAATTATTTAAAAATAATTAATAAATTGATTTTACTATTTATTTTTACTTTGACAAAAATTAATCAAGAGGATTATGCTTAGCTTGTGTTTTGAAAATCAAATTATGTTTTGTATATAAAACAAAATGAGGACGCAAGGTATGAGTTGGATCTCAGTTTGTCAGCAGGGTGACGTTAGCGAAGATGAGCCGAAAGCCGTCGAAGTTGAAGGGAAAAAAATTGGTGTTTTTTTTGTCGATGAAAATTACTTCGCTATCGAAAATGTTTGCCCTCATGCGTATGCCTTATTAACGGAAGGATTTATCGAAGATCAAACTGTGGAATGTCCATTGCACGAAGCAATTTTTGACATTCAGACAGGTGAGCTAAAAAGTGGACCCGGGTGTAGAAACCTATGTACGTACCCAGTTCGTGTTGAAGGACAGGATATTCAAATTCAACTCTAGTCCTCACATGTACAAGGAAGCAGAACAATGAAGACATTTAATGAAAAGTTGGCAAGCTGGATTCATGCAACGCCAGCAACCGAAGCAGGTATCAACAATATTCAAGTTCCAGGTCAATCTGAATTGTTGGTTTGGCAAACACGTTATAAAGAACCGACTCTCTACGAACAAGACTTTGTAAAGAACTTGATTCAGGCATTTTCTGCGGGCGCAACAGAATTAGATGAGGTTGTTTCTGCACTTAATCAACAGGGTTTCCGTTGTGAATCTGGTGATGAATGGACTTCTGAGAGCTTTACAGAAGAAATGCAACGTTTAGGTTATTGATTCAGGGAAGAATAAAATGAACGCAATCGTATCAACTTCACAAAGCGCTGAAGAATATTTAGAACTTGGTTTACGTGACCAATGGCATCCGGTTTTAGCAAGTTGGGAAGTCGCTGCTAATCCGGTTGGGATTACCCGTTTAGGTGAAAACATTGTGGTTTGGCGTGATGCCGAAGGTCAGGTACATGCGCTTGAAGATCGCTGTCCACACCGCGGTGCTCGTCTTTCACTCGGCTGGAACTTGGGTGATCGAGTTGCTTGCTGGTATCACGGTGTTGAAGTTCGTGCTGATGGTGTGGTTGCCGATGTGCCAGCCGTTCATGAATGTCCAATGACTGGAACCAAGTGTTTAAAAAGCTATCCGGTCATTGAACAGCATGGTGCAATCTTCATCTGGTTTGGTATCGATGCAAATGAACAACCCGCACCGCTTGAGTTCCCAGAACAACTGGCAAGCGAAGAGTGGAGTTCATTCCTTTGCCAAGCAGACTGGAAAGTAAACCATCAATATGCCATTGATAACGTGATGGACCCAATGCACGGTACATATTTGCACTGTACTTCACACTCTATGGCAGAAGGTGAACGTACCGCAGAGATGAAACACCGCACAACTGAAAATGGTTTTGTTTTTGAAAAAGAAGGCCAAACAGGTGTGAACTTTGACTGGGTTGAATATGGTTCGACTGGTGCAAGTTGGTTACGTCTTTCAATTCCTTACCGTAAACAGTTTGGTCCGGGTGGTGAATTCTGGATTGTGGGTTACGCAACGCCAATTGATGCCAACAATACCCGTGTATTTTTCTGGCGCTGCCGTAAGGTGAGTGGTTGGCAACGTAATGTATGGCGCTTCTTATATCGCAATCATTTAGAACAATTGCATTGGGATGTATTGGAACAAGACCGCATTATTTTAGAAAACCTTGCGCCAAATGCACGTGCACGAGAATTCTTATATCAACACGATGTTGGACTTGCACGTTTACGCCGTTTAATGAAGAAAGAAGCTGAGAAGCAATTAAAGAAAATTGCTGCACTAAATGCATCAAACCGTATCGAGATGCAGGAAGAAGCTCATGGCTAATGTAGCGTTGTTGCAAGGCAAAAAAGTTTTAGTGACTGGTGCTGCACGTGGTTTAGGGCGGGATTTCGCTCAAGCCATTGCTGAGGCAGGCGCTGAAGTTGTAATGGCAGATATTTTATCTGACCTCGTGCAACAAGAAGCGCAAGTGTTACAGCAACAAGGGCTAAACGTTCATGCAGTAACAGTTGACCTTGCCAATGCAGACTCTATTGAAAATGCGGTTGCAAAAAGCGTGGAAGCATTACAAGGACTAGATGGCCTTGTGAACTGTGCAGCGCTTGCAACCAATGTCGGTGGAAAAAATATGATTGATTACGATCCTGAACTTTGGGATCGAGTCATGAATATTAATGTAAAAGGCACATGGTTAATTACAAAAGCGTGTATTCCACATTTAAAACAATCGGCTGCCGGCAAGATTATTAATGTTGCGTCAGATACAGCACTTTGGGGCGCACCGAACCTGATGGCTTATGTGGCGAGTAAAGGTGCAATTGTTGCCATGACGCGTTCAATGGCAAGAGAGTTGGGGCAGTTCAATATTTGTGTCAACACATTGTCTCCGGGGCTGACACTGGTTGAAGCAACCGAGTATGTGCCACAGGAACGTCATGATTTATATGTCAACGGAAGAGCGATTCAACGTCAGCAACTTCCACAAGATTTAAATGGAACAGCATTGTATCTACTGTCGGATTTGTCCTCTTTTGTGACAGGTCAAAATATTCCGGTCAATGGCGGTTTTGTCTTTAACTAAGGAGTAGTCAAATGATTACAGGGATCGAGATTTTAAAGTTTGGAGTTGAAGATAGAGCCGCTTCAAACAAGTTTTTGGTAGATTTTGGTTTAAGCCAAAGTACTTCTGATATTGAAGGTGCAGATTTATACCAGACTCAAAACGGCAGCAAAATTTATTTATTTAATTGTGATGATGACCGTTTGCCTGCTGCCATTGAACAAGGTTCAACTTTACGTGAAGTGACTTGGGGTGTTGAAAGCACACAAGATCTTGATGACTTGGCAGCTCGTTTGGCCGATGTAGAGGGTTTTAAACGTTCTGAAAATACAGTTCAGTGTCTTGACCCAAATGGCATGACCATTCGTTTTGAACAAAGTTTTGTAAAAGAAGTACCTGAACTTAAAACGGAAGGCATTAACCAATACGGCAATATTCAGCGTGTGAATGCAGCAAGTCCTGTTTATGAAAAAGGTCAACCTGTTGCGATTGGACATGTGGTGTTTTTCACACCGGATTTGGCAGCTACTGAAAACTTCTATATTGAAAAAGTAGGCTTTCATTTATCTGATGCTTACAAAAATCGCGGTGCATTCTTACGTTGCCGCGGTGAAGGTTATCACCACGATTTATTCTTACTTAGCGTTCCAAATAAACCTGCTGGTCTAAATCACGTTGCATTTGTTGTTCGTGATATTCATGAGGTGATTGGAGGCGGTTTACATATGAACCGTTCAGAGTGGTCAACCTTTATTGGACCGGGACGTCATCCAATTTCTTCTGCTTATTTCTGGTACGTCAACTCACCATTGGGTGGTGCATTTGAATATTACACCAACGATGATTATTTGACCGAAGAATGGCAGCCACGTGTAGAAGAACATCGTCTAGAGCTTTTCACCGAGTGGGCGATTGAAGGTGGTCTTGATGACAAAACCCGCCGTCAGGTGAAGCCTGTTTAACAGGCATTGCTTTACAAGGAAGAAAGGCTATGGAAAAGATTGTAATTGTAGGGGCGGGGCAGGCTGCAGGTTGGGCAGTTAGTACCTTACGTCAAAATGGATATGTGGGTGAAATTCATGTGGTCTCAAATGAAGATCAGGTGTTTTATGAGCGTCCGCCACTGTCTAAGCAAGTACTTTCAAAAGAAGCAACTTATGAAAGTTTGAATCTGTTCTCTCCAGAACAGGTTCAAGAGTTCAACATTCAATGGCACAAACCAGAAATTGCAACAAAAGTCGATCGCGAGCAAAAGCAGGTTCATTTAGAAAGTGGTCAGATTTTGCCGTATGACAAATTGTTGATTGCAACAGGAAGCCGCGCCCGTGTACCCGTCAATACATGGCAGTTCATTCCAAATGTTGTGACTTTACGAAATGTACGTGACTGTGAACGTCTGGCTGAAATTTTAAAGAATGCAAAAAATGTGGCTGTGATTGGCGGTGGCTGGATTGGTTTGGAAATCGCTGCAACTGCGCGTAAGCAAGGGAAAGATGTTCATATTTTTGAATATGGCGACCGCTTATGTGCAAGAAGTGTGAGTCCGGAAGTTTCTGCATTTTTAAAAAATATGCATGAGGCTCAAGGCACAAAAATTCATTTAGACAGCAAGAGCCTTCACTTAGTGGAAGCACCAGATCAAAAAGTTGAAGTGGTGAACCATCCTCAACATAGCCAGTTATTTGATTGTGTTGTAGTGGGTGCAGGTGCCGAAATTGCTAAAGAATTAGGCGTGCATGCTGGGCTTGATGTGAAAGATGGCATTGTGGTGAATTGTTTTGGGCAAACCTCAGATCAAGACATTTATGCCGCAGGTGATGTCGCGATTCATCCGGGTTTGGGGTATTGCATTCAGTCTTGGGCAAATGCACAAAATCAGGCGATTGCAGCTGCGAAATCAATGCTCGGAATTGAAACTGAATATACCGATATTCCTTGGCTTTGGTCTGATCAATATCACTTTAATATCCAGATTTTAGGAACATATCAACCTGAAAAAACCAAAGAAGTGGTGATTCGCCAAGGTGGTGAAGATCAGGTGAGCTATTTATATCTGGACCATGAAAATCGCTTGCTGAATATGATTGCCATTAATGACTCGAAGTTAATCAAGCTGGCAAAGCGTTGGATGCAAGCCAACACCGTTTTAGATCCAAAATTATTAGCAGATGCTGAATTTAATGTCATGAAGTTAAAACCGTAAACATTAAATCTGGTTCTCATTACCAAATCGAAGGAATGACACATGAGTAATGAAGAAAAAAGTGGATTAAAGCATTGGGTACCTGCTTTTGTCCTTATGGTGTGTGTAGTACTGGCATTTTTCGACAAGATCAGTATTGCGGTTTTATTTTCAGACCCACATTTTCAAAGCTCGATGGGAATTGCTGAAGATAAAGCCAAGCTCGGATGGCTCATGACAAGTTTTTTACTTGCTTATGGTTTTTCATCAGTCTTCCTAAGCTTTTTAGGCGACATTTTTAACCCAAAGAAAATGCTGTTCAGGAGTGTGACCTCTTGGGGCTTACTCATGCTTTGCATGGGCTTTACCACCAGCTACTCAGGCATGTTGATTTTACGGGTTCTACTCGGTTTGGCAGAAGGTCCGCTATTTGCTTTGGCGTACACCATTGTTAAGCAGACTTATACAGACCGTCAGCAGGCACGTGCCTCAACCATGTTCTTACTGGGTACACCGATTGGTGCATTCCTTGGGTTCCCAATTACGGCGGCCGTTCTGGCACACCACGACTGGCATACCACTTTTTTTGTGATGGCTGCGCTCACACTCATTGCAATTTTAAGCATTGTTTGTGGTCTGCGTAACTTACAACTCAAGAAAACTGTTGAGCTTGAAGGTGAAAGTAAACGTACTAACTTCAAAGGCCATATCGCCAACACCAAAGTACTTGTGAGCAATAGCGCGTTCTGGTTGGTGTGCTTATTCAATATTGCCTTAATGACTTATTTGTGGGGCCTAAACAGTTGGGTTCCTTCTTATCTCATGCAAGACAAAGGATTCAACCTCAAGGAGTTTGGGGTGTATTCAAGCTTTCCATTCATTGCCATGTTAATTGGCGAAGTGGTTGGTGCGTTTTTATCTGACAAATTAGGCCGCCGCGCAATTCAAGTATTCAGCGGTTTATTTCTCGCGGGCATCTTCATGTATGTGATGGTCATTATGACTGAGCCATTATTGATTATTGCTGCCATGTCTTTAAGTGCTATGGCGTGGGGCTTTGGAGTAGCTGCGGTATTTGCTCTGCTTGCCCGAGTAACCACCTCAAATGTAGGTGCGACAGCGGGTGGAATATTTAACGGTTTAGGTAATTTTGCAAGTGCAATTGCACCTGTACTGATCGGTTACATCGTGATGCAAACACATAGTTTTAATTTGGGAATTACCTTCTTGGCTGCAGTCGCTGTCATTGGGTCGTTGTTCTTGGTTCCTCTTTTAAAACGTTATTAATTCACTGTATAGGAGTTTAAAAAATGACTACACAACAATTCGAATCGTGGAAACAGCCGGAAGGCGCTTCTTTAGAAGATTGGTTAAACACACGTATTGCTCGCTTTGAGACTCGTAAATATGACTTTGAGGCTTTGAAGTTCCAAGCCGATTACGACCCGAAATATCGCCGTGCTCAAATGCGCTATATGGGTACGGGTGCAACTGGTGTTGCAAATGACAGCAATACTGTACCTGCAGAGAACTTTACGTTTTCGACTATGGTGCTACCACCACAGTGTGAAGGTCCTTTGCACATTCACCACGACGTTGAAGAAGTTTTCTTTATGCTCCGCGGCGAAATTGATTTGTTTATTGAGCACAACGGCGAGAAATTCCAGACCCGCTTAAAAGAGCGTGACCTGATTTCAATTCCACCGGGTATCTACCGTGGTTTATTTAACCCAGGTCAAGAAGATGCCTTGATGTGCGTGATGTTGGGAACAGGTAAACCAACAATTCCTAACTATCCACCAGAGCATCCATTGTCTCAAATCAAACGTTAATTGTTTGATGAAGTGAATGAAGGGAAGAATTAAAAATGATGACACTCATTGAAAAGTTAGCAGAATTTCCGGTGAAAACGGTCAATGTTCAAGGCCAGCAGCAAGCTTATCGGGAAGCTGGTCAGGGCGAATACCTTGTGCTGTTGCATGGCATCAGTTCCGGTTCTGCTTCATGGGTAAACCAACTTGAAGTGCTGTCTCATCATTTTCATGTCATTGCCTGGGACGCACCGGGCTATGGCAAATCAGATGAACTTTTAACGGATCAACCGAATGCGGCCGACTACGCAAAGCGTTTGGCAGGGTTGTTCGATGTTTTAAAAATTGAAAAAGCAATTGTCGTGGGACACTCCTTAGGTGCCTTACAGGGCAGTGCATTTGCTGCACTTTACCCAGAGCGAGTGAAACATTTGGTGGTCGCTAACTTGGCGCAAGGCTACCAACGCCACGATGAACAAACACAAATTCAGGTTTTTGAAAAAAGACCAAAAATGTTGAAAGAACTCGGCGCTAAAGGAATGGCCCAAAGTCGTGGACCTCATTTGATTTATAAACAAGAGCCACAGGCCTTAGCTTTAGTTTCAGAAGTGATGCAGCAGTTGACCTTACAAGGTTTCACACATGCATCGTACTTACTGGCATATGACGAAATACGTAATTATTTAACCGATTTAAAAGTCCCATGCACAGTCATTGCAGGGCAGCAAGATCAAATCACTCCTGCGTTAGGTATACAAGAGCTTGCTCAGGAATTGCAGTTGGAACAGCGCTTCGTCATAGAAGATGCAGGACATTTAAGTTATGTCGACCAACCGCAAGCATTTAACCAAATTATGTTGACGATTCAGGAACAATCGTAAGAGAGATTAAGGATTATGAGCTTCCAAGTTGAAGGAAAAGTTGCAGTTGTTACCGGTGGCTCATCTGGGATTGGGCTGGCTGCTGTTGAAATACTGGTTGCAGAGGGTGCAAAAGTTGCTTGGTGTGGTCGCGATGAAGAACGTTTAAATGCTTCTAAGCACTATATTTTAGAAAAATTTCCACATGCCAATATTTTTACCAAAGCATGTAATGTTTTGAAAAAAGAAGAAGTTCAGCAATTTGCCAAAGAGGTCAAACTCAATTTGGGCAATGTGGACATGCTTATTAACAATGCTGGACAAGGCCGTGTTTCAAATTTTGAAAATACGCAAGATGAAGACTGGATGAAAGAGATTGAGCTGAAATATTTCAGTGTTTTACATCCGGTACGGGCTTTTCTTGACGACTTAAAACAGTCGGCAAATGCCTCAATTACCAATGTGAACTCGTTACTGGCATTGCAACCGGAACCGCACATGATTGCGACTTCATCTGCACGCGCTGCACTGTTGAATTTAACTCATTCATTAGCGCATGAGTTTACTCAGTATGGCGTTCGTGTGAACTCGATTTTACTCGGAATGGTGGAATCTGCGCAGTGGAAACGCCGTTATGAAACCCGTTCAGATTTAAATCTGTCATGGGAAGAGTGGACCGGCAATATCGCAAAAAATCGTGGCATTCCTATGCAGCGTTTAGGCCGTCCAGAAGAGCCTGCACGTGCTTTAGTTTTCTTGGCATCACCATTGGCATCTTACACCACAGGTTCGGCAATAGATGTCTCGGGTGGTTTTAACAAACATTTATAAATATCAGGTGCTGTCATGAAAAAGTTGATGATGATTGGTTTTGGCGCAATGGCAGCAGAAGTGTATGCCCACTTGCCCCAAGATCTGCAACTCAAGTGGATTGTAGTGCCATCTCGCAGCATTGAAAAAGTGCAGTCACAAGTCTCTTCTGACATTCAAGTGATTTCAGATATTGAGCAATGTGATGGTACCCCAGACTATGTCATTGAGGTGGCAGGTCAAGCAGCAGTAAAAGAGCATGCTCAAAAAGTTTTAGCGAAAGGCTGGACCATTGGTCTGATTTCGGTGGGTACTTTGGCTGATAGTGAATTTTTGGTTCAGCTTAAGCAAACTGCCGAAAAAAATGATGCCCATCTGCATTTACTGGCAGGGGCTATCGCAGGCATTGACGGTATTTCTGCTGCTAAAGAAGGTGGCTTGCAAAAGGTCACTTATAAAGGCTGTAAAAGTCCAAAAAGCTGGAAGGGTAGTTATGCAGAGCAATTGGTCGATTTAGACCATGTTTCAGAACCTACGGTCTTTTTTACTGGAACTGCCCGTGAAGCTGCCATGAAATTTCCGGCCAATGCCAACGTTGCAGCAACGATTGCACTTGCAGGGCTTGGAATGGATGAAACCATGGTTGAGTTAACTGTTGATCCAACTATCAACAAGAACAAACACACCATTGTGGCGGAAGGTGGCTTTGGACAAATGACAATTGAACTGGTGGGTGTGCCGCTGCCAAGTAACCCGAAAACATCAACTTTGGCTGCGCTTAGCGTGATTCGTGCTTGTCGCAACAGTGTAGAAGCAATACAGATTTAAGAAGGATTTGATCATGGCAAAGGAAATTTATATTGCGGGTGAATGGCGATTAGGCCGTGGTGCAGTCATTCAAAGCCTGTTTCCGGCAGATCAGTCGGTAAACGCTGAGCTTTCAACAGCAACGCTTGAAGATGTAAATGAAGCAATTGAAAAAGCAGATCAGGCTTGGCGTCAATCGAGCTGGAGAAACAGCTTGCCGCATGAGCGCGCACGTATTCTCAACAAAGTTGCAGACATTATTGAAGCGCGTGTAGATGAATTATCAAAACTACAAACCCGCGATAATGGTAAGCCTTTAACCGAAACTCGTGGCTTGGTGATGAGTGCTGCGGCAACTGCACGTTATGTTGCAGCTGCATGTGAAACACTAAATGATGAACTCACCACTCAACGTGCTCCAGACTTTATGACCATGAGTGTGCATGAACCTGTAGGGGTTGTGGCAGCTATTACTCCTTGGAACTCTCCAATTGCGAGTGAAGTTCAAAAGCTTGCTCCAGCTTTGGCAGCAGGAAATGCCGTAGTGTTAAAACCAGCAGAAGCAACTTTACTCATTGCTTTAGAGCTTGCCAAAATTTTTGAAGAGGCTGGTTTACCAAAAGGCTTACTTAGTGTGTTAGTGGGGCGTGGTTCTATCATTGGTGATGCCATTGCTCAGCACCCATTGGTTCGTAAAATTTCTTTTACAGGTGGAACAACCACGGGTCGTCATTTGGCACATATTGCTGCAGATAAACTGATTACCACTTCGCTTGAGTTAGGTGGTAAGTCACCAACCATCGTTTTACCGGATGCAGATGTCGAACTGGCTGCTAAAGGTGTGGCTTACGGTATTTTTAGCTCGGCAGGCCAAGCGTGTATTGCAGGTTCTCGCTTGTTTATTCATAGCAGTCTTTACGATCAGTTTTTAACGCGTTTGGTTGAAATTACCAAAGGTTTACGTGTGGGCCATCCGGAACAGGCAGGCGTGCATTTAGGACCACTGGTCAATGACAAACATTTGCAGTCAGTTGATCGCTATGTGCAACTTGCTAAAAGCGAAGGTGGTCAGGTTCTGATTGGTGGTGAGGCACTTACGACTGGTGACTATGCCAAAGGAAGCTATTACTTACCGACCATTATTACGGGCTTAAATAACAGTGCTCAAACCTGTCAGGAAGAAATTTTTGGTCCTGTTTTAGTCGTTATGAAATACGACAACGAGCAAGATTTAATTGCCCAAGCCAATGACAGTTGTTTTGGTCTTGCTGCAGGTATCTGGACTGAAAGCTATCGCAAAGCTTGGCGCATCGCACGTGCCTTAGAAGTAGGAACAGTATGGATTAATACCTACAAAAAATTCTCGATTAGTGCACCGTTTGGTGGCTTTAAAGACAGTGGGATTGGGCGCGAAAAAGGCCGTTTGGGCATTTTATCGTACATGCAACAAAAGAGTATTTATATGGGGCTGAATGAACAGCCTAACCCTTGGTGCGATTAATAAATTCAAGGACTGAAAACAAATTTTGAGGAACAGACATGACTGAACGTGTAAATGTAGGCGAAGCAATCGCAAGAGTTTTAGAAGCGCACCAAGTTGATAGTATTTATGGTGTTATTTCCATCCACAATTTACCTATTGCCGATGCGGTAGGGCGCCGTGAAAAAATGCGCTTTGTTGCAGCACGTGGTGAAGCGGGTGCGGTTACTATGGCAGATGCACACTCACGCTTTAAAGGCTTAGGTGTAGCGTTGACCAGTACAGGTGCTGGCGCTGGTAATGCAGTGGGTTCACTGATTGAAGCAATGAATGCGGGTAGCCCTGTATTGCATTTAACGGGTCAAGTTGAGCGTGAATATCTCGACCGTGATGCAAGCTTCATCCATGAAACCAAAGACCAACTTACATTCTTGCGCGCATCAAGCAAAGCAGCGTTCCGTATCACCAGTCCAGACAATGCTGTTGGCGTGATTCGTGAAGCTATTCGTGTTGCAACCACAGTTCCAATGGGACCTGTCAGTGTTGAATTACCCATTGATGTACAAGCAGCAGAAATTGATTTACCACTTAATCTTGGGCCAGTGAAAGCACTTGAATTGCCACAGGCAGAGCAAGCTGAAATTGATCTTCTTGTAAGCGAGATCAAAAAAGCAAAACGCCCGATTTTCTGGATTGGTGGTGGAACTTTAAATAGCATTGCCGAAGTTAAAGCAATTGCAGATTTAGGTATTCCGGTTGTTTCATCGACTCATGCTCGTGGGGTGTTGCCAGATGACCATCCACGTAGCTTAGGTGCGTTCCATAACTCGGCAGGTGTTGAGCAATTATTAAAAGATGCCGACCTGATGGTGGTAGTGGGTTCTCGTTTACGTAGTAATGAAACCAAAACTTATTCGGTTGAATTCCCTGAAAACATTATTCAGGTAGATGCAAACCCGGTAGCTCAGCAACGTAATTACAAAATCCGTAACTTCATTTGTGGCGATGCCAAAGATGTCTTAACACGTGTGTTAGAACAGCTTCAAGGGACTTCAAAAATCGATGCCGATTACGATGCTGCTGTAGTGGCTGCTAAACAGGCTGCAATTGATGCACTGCGTAAACAAATCGACCAATACGCTTTAATTTGTGACTACTTACGTGCAGCTTTACCTCAAGACGGTATTTTTGTACGTGACATCACCATGTCGGGTAGTACATGGGGCAGTCGTTTATTCCCGGTACAAGCGCCAAACCAAAACATCCACTCACTTGCGGGTGCAATTGGTTTAGGCCTTGCAACAGCAATCGGTGCTTCGGTTGCTAACCCTGACAAAAAAGTAATTGGTTTAGTCGGTGATGGCGGCTTAATGCTTGGTATTGGTGAGATTGCAACTATGGTGCAAGAAAACACTAATATGGTCCTAATGATTATGAATGACGGTGGTTATGGCGTAATGCGTGGCATTCAAAATAATTACTTCGGTGGTCGTCAGTATTTCAATGAATTACATACACCTGACTACAAACTTCTTGGCGAATCAATGGGTGTGAAAAGCTGGAAAGTGGGTAGTGCAGAAGAGTTTAAAACGGTTATTCAAGAGGCTGTCGCTTTTGAAGGGCCAACCGTGATCGAGCTCGATATGAAATCGATTGGACCATTAAACTTCGCGGGTCCACCGCAAAAGAAACTGTATTAACCAGTTTGGATGGTTTAGTACATATGCGATGGGAGCTGCTAAGCCATCCTTTTTTTAGATAAATTTTTTTGTCTAAAAAACAATAAAAACGAAGTTTTACAGGTAAAACAAATAAAGTTCCAGCAGGATGCTGGAACTCAATCAAGGATGTAGAGATGAAAAAGACTTCATTGATCGTGGCATTCATTGCACCGCTTACGCTAGGGGTAAGCGTCAATGCATTTGCAAAAGACTCATTGCTTGAATGGAAAAGTGATGATGGCACGGATTCATTAAAGTTAGGTGGGGTGGTTCGGTTAAATCAACGTTATGAAGATTGGGAAGGGCCAAACCGGGGTTTCGGTAAGCTCTATTTTGATATTTTCAGGGTAGATCTCAAAGGTAAGTTTGATGATGCCTATATCAACGCCAGCTATCTATTTCAAGACCAACAGAAAACGTCCATTGAAAAAGCGTATGTGGGCTATAACCTAGATGCCAATAACAGCATTGAAGCGGGCCTGGTTTATAAACCATTTACGATTTATCCCTATCCGCAAAATGGCTGGACCTATCACATTCCATTCTTTTTAGGATATGGCAATAACATTGCACCGGGGCTTAACTGGAATTATCACGACAAAGATTGGGATGTAAAACTCGGTTATTACCCGCAAATGTTAGAAACCAACTTGCGTTATTCACCTGAAAGTGCAACTTATGATGACTTGCAAGAAAATGCATTTCCATCTCAAAAAGCTTATCAGAATGAAAAACGTCATCAGTTTAATACCCGCATTGTGCGCAAGTTAGAAACTGATTTCGGTAAGCAAGAGTTTGGTGTCTCGGGTGCAATCGCTCAGCTACATAACAAAGTGACTGATAAAGACGGTAAATATTATGCAGTCGGTTTGCATACCGAAAACAACTACAAACGCTTTAACTTACAAAGTTCGGTCATCCACTATCAGTACGATGCTAAAAATCCGGATGGTGTAAATAGTGACATGACCTTAATGGGCAATAATGGTTTTACACCTGCTTATTTCATTGCTTCGGAAGGAACCATTGCCAGTTTAAACCTTGCCTATACGTTGCCTGTGACCAATATGGGCAAGCTAAAAGCCATTAAGTTTTATAATGACTATAGTTATCTCGATAAAAAACGTGATGATTGGTCAGATTCGCAAATGAACACTACAGGAATGATGTTTATTGCTTCACCATTTATGGTTTGGGCAGATTATACCTGGGGTAAAAACTCTAACATTATTGGTGGGGCAACCAACTCAACAGGGTATACCTCTGCAACTTCACCAAACAGTGATAAATGGCTATACCGTATTAACTTTAATATTGGGTTTACTTTCTAAAATAAGCAGCATTAAAAAAACCACGCAATCGGCGTGGTTTTTTATTTAATAAGTGAAAATTTTTAATACCTGTTTTTTTCAAACTTATTCCAAAACACAAAGGCAGTTACAAAGGCCAAAATGGTTAGCGCGAAAATATAATACATCGCACCAATATCACTATATTGACTGAGCCAATGCACTAAAGGCAGCGTCATACCGCCAACAATTGCATACGATAAATTATAAGAAAATGAAATGCCTGAGAAGCGAACAGGCGCGGGGAACATTTTAACCATACTGCTCGACACCATGCCGACGGTACCAGAGCATAGACCCAACAACATATATAAACCAAAAATGGTTGAATGTGCCGCGTGCCCCAAACTGTTATAAAAAACTGCTGCTGTAAGTGCCACAGCAAGCGCACCGACCATCATGACTTTGCCACAGCCAAAACGGTCAGCAAAATAGCCTGCCAAAATACAGCCCACCATTTGCATGACAATGGCTGCACTTTGCATTTCAAAAGTCTGTGCGCGCTCAAAGCCAAATGAACCAATCAACAAATTTGGCATGGCTAAAATCACCACCACCACACATCCCGTTAAAAACCATGTAAATAACATGCCAGTTGCAACGGCTGTTTTATGTGTTTTTAAGACTTGCTTCACTGGCATTTCTTTAGAAATTTCTTTACGGGCCTGCATGGCTTTAAACACAGGGGTTTCTTTCAAATACGTTCTTAAATAAAGTGCAACGAGTCCAAAAATACCACCCACAATGAAAGGAATACGCCATGCCCAGTCATGGATTTGTCCTTCACTAAAATTCAGTGAAATCCATAGAGACATCAGTGCGCCTAGTAAAATTCCTAAAGACAGCCCAGCGGTGAGTAAACCATTTGCCAGTCCGATTTTTCTTTCAGGTACATGTTCAGACACAAATGTCCACGCGGCTGGAATTTCCCCCCCAATTGCAATACCTTGCACCACACGCATGAGTAATAAAAGTAGCGGTGCCAAATATCCGATATTTTCAAAAGTGGGCAAAATCCCGATAAACAGGGTAGGCAGCGCCATCAGCAAAATAGAAAGTGAAAATAGTTTTTTACGCCCCACCAAATCACCAAAATGGGCCATGACAACCCCGCCTAAGGGCCTAAAAAAATAACCTGCTGCAAAAATGCCGTAAGTATTGAGCATGGCCCAAAACGGACTAAGCGTACTTGGGAAAAAGAGGTCGGAAATGATCTTGGCGTAAAACACATAAATCACAAAATCGTAAAACTCTAAAGCTCCACCCAATGAAGAAAGGGCAAGGGTTCGTTTATCTTCTTTATTAAGATAGTTCGCGTCCTGCAAAGTTAATTCCTGATCCATTTTTTACTTAATTGTTGTAATTGAAGTTTGGATATTAATGGAAAAGTGAAATAAAAGTAAATGGAGGAAATTTGTTCTATAGGGTAACGCCGATTGGGCTTACTCAGATGAAAAAGCTTTAAAACAAAAAACACTTTAGATAAAACAAAAACAGATGTAGGAATGACTTTTCTTTTGGGGCGTTCAGCGACACAATAAAACTAGTCATAGCCAGTTTAATAAGAGATTCAAAGGATGAGTGTGGTTTTACCTGTCGCGAAGCGTGGTGAAGATATTTTAAAATTAATTGCGGCTCCCGTTTCGGCAAATGAGTTAAACAGTAATTGGCTTTATCAGCTTGCTGATGCTATGCATGCAACCATGCTTGAGCGCAATGGAGTAGGGATTGCTGCACCGCAAGTTTATATCTCTAAACGCGTTATTATTGTGGCTTCTCGACCAAATCCACGCTATCCGGATGCGCCTGAAATGAATGCTGTGGTCATGGTAAATCCAGAAATTTTAGAATTTTCGAGTGAAACGTGTTTGGGCGAAGAAGGCTGCTTAAGTGTACCGGATGAGCGTGGACAAGTTGAACGTGCAGAAATGGTTAAGGTGAAATACTTAACACTTCAAGGTGAAACAGTTGAAACAATTTTTCAAGGTTTTCCTGCTCGTATTGTTCAACACGAGGTCGATCATTTAAATGGAATCTTGTTTGTAGAAAGAATAAGCTAATCTTCAGTTTAAAGTTTTGAAAAACCTATAATGAGCTTGAAATAAATAAGAGAACAGAATTAAAATATTTATATCGTGATTTTTAACTCATTACAAAAGATATAATTTTAATATTATCAGCAGGTTGTGCTGAAATTTTGCGCGATGTTGTAAATCTCCTCATTTAAGGTTACTGACCATGAAAACCCCTCTCCCAGATTATTTGGCAAATGTTATAGAAGCCTGTGACATCGATATCAGCGGTCATCTCGCCGATTATATTCCTGAGTTGGCCAATGCAAACCCAAATCGATTAGCTCTAGCAATGTCTATGGTAGATGGTGAAATTTATTCGGTCGGCGATGATGATGTTGAATTCACCATACAATCGATTTCTAAACCTTTTGTGTATGCTTATGTTTTACAACAACTTGGCATTGATGCGGTACTTGCGAAAGTAGGGGTAGAGCCTTCGGGAGAAGCCTTCAATGAAATTTCATTAGGTAAAGACGGACGTCCGAAAAACCCGATGATTAACTCTGGCGCAATTACTGTACATTCCTTGATTCAGGTCAAGCATGGTTTACATAGCGCAGAAATTCTACGCCGTTTTATGAGCGAGCTTGCTGGTCGTGAATTAAGTTTTGATGAGTCTGTTTATGATTCGGAAGTCAAAACCGCCTACCGTAATCTTTCGATCGGTTATATGTTGCGAACGGTGGGGATTTTAGAAACTGACCCAGTCGATATTGTGAATGGTTACATTCGTCAATGTGCGATCATGGTTACAGTTAAAGATTTGGTACGTATGGGCAGTGTACTTGCCAACGGCGGCGTCGACCCTAAAACTGGAAAGCGTTTGTTAAACCGATCTGTAGTTAGACAAGTACTCAGTGTTATGATGAGCTGTGGTATGTATGATGCCGCGGGTGACTGGCTTTCAACTGTCGGTATTCCTGCTAAAAGTGGTGTAGCAGGCGGTATTTTGGGTGTGCTGCCGGGGCAGGTCAGTATTGCTGCTTTTTCACCTCGACTAGATGAGCACGGTCATAGCGTTCGAGGAATCGATATTTTAGAGCGATTATCTCGTGACATGGGATTACATCTCATGGAAGGTACGCCTTCTGCACAAACGATTGTACAAAGTCATTACCGTACAGGAAAAGATGCATCGTTAAGTGTGTATGTGCTTCGAGGGGTATTGAAATTTACCGAAGCTGAAATGTTGTTGCGTATTTTACAAGACGAGACCACTGACCAAAGCACAATCGTGATTGATTTAACCCAGATTTCACTTATACACGATGTGGGTAAACGTATGTTCTTAGAAGGTGTAGATCGTCTGATTGATGATGGCCATACTCTTGTTTTAGTCGATCCTGAACAACGATTAGATCATGCAAGAACAGCTAAAGATCGAGAACTTCATGTTTATCATGATTTCGATGATTTGCTTGAAAAGCATGAGATCCCTGCAAAAAAAAAGACTTATAGCGACATCGCAGCACTTCTAAACTGCTGAGGTGTTTTACCTAGATGTCGCTTAAACATCGCACTGAACGCGCTGGGGTTGGTATACCCCAGTGACTCTGAAATTTGAGCAATAGATTCGCCATTCGCAATTTTACTCAAGGCAAGTGCAATATGCATTTGCTGTACCCATGCCCGATAAGATAGCCCCGTTTCTTTCTGGAACATACGCATTAAAGTTCTAGAACTCGCGCCAATATCATCAGCCCAATCTGTTAAATCTCTTGAATGGTTAGGCGTATGTAATAACTCTTGGCAAATTTTTAAGAGTCTTTTGTCTTTCGGCCACGGTATCTGGATAGGCAATAAATTGGCTCGCTGTATTTCTTCAAAGATCAAAATTTGTAAAGAACGGGAAAGCTCTTGAGAGGTTGCTGTATTTGGCGTTTCCTCTCGTTCAATTTCATTTAAACGTATTAAAAGTTCATGCAGCAGGTTACTCACCCGAATAATAAAGCAATGTTGTCCCATTCGAGCGGCTGCATTTACTTCAACCAGTGCCGTATTTAACTTAACGTGACTCAGTGAAATCACACTGTGCTCTACATTTGCCGGAATCCATAACGCACACATGGGTGGCACAATCCACACATGATTAGGTGTAAACACCTGAATGTTGCCAGTGGACGCATATAAAAACTGAGCACGCGTATGTGTATGAGTAGGCGTGATTTCTCGGTAAGAATGTTCGGAAGAGAGTCCAATTACTAGTTCAGACAAATCGGACTGAATAAGAGAATCGGACATAAACTATCCTAAAAATTGTCACTTATACAATGATTATTGGAAGATAACTTTATAAGCGACAATTTACAATAAGCATCTCATTTAAAAATATTGGAGTTTTTCAGGTATGACGTCTTCAATACAATTGAAAGATGGTATTGCCAATACCGTTGCAAATGATCAGTCTCAAGGAATGATTATTAAAATTGTAGGCGCCGTGGCGGTTGCACATTTACTGAACGATTTAATTCAGGCAGTGTTACCAGCCATCTATCCAATGCTAAAAGCAAACTTTTCGCTGAGTTTTGCGGAGGTTGGCCTGATTTCGTTTGTATATCAAATTACAGGTTCGCTGCTACAGCCTTGGATTGGACTTTATACCGATAAACATCCAAAACCGTATCTTCTCCCACTTGGAATGGTCGTCACATTCTGCGGCATTATCTTGTTAGCCTTTTCACCAAGTTTTGCCGTGTTGTTATGTGCATCTGCACTGATTGGGGTAGGGTCTGCCACCTTTCATCCAGAAGCTTCGCGTGTGGCGCGTATGGCATCGGGTGGGCGCTTCGGTACAGCTCAGTCGACTTTCCAAGTGGGCGGAAACACAGGTACTGCCATTGGCCCATTATTAGCAGCGTTATTAATTGTTCCATTTGGACAGCATGCAGTTGCGGGCTTGGTGATATTTGCACTTTTAGCGATTTGGGTTTTATTTGGTGTAAGCCGCTGGACAGTAAACCATGCTAAAAGTCAGGTGGTTACACATGCTACGCAAGCACATACCAAATTGCATGGCCGTAAGCTCATTATCGCCTTAGGCACAATTAGTGTATTAATGTTTGCTAAATTTACTTACATTGCCAGCATTAGTAACTATTTTACTTTTTATTTAATTCAAAAGTTCCATATCAGCATTCAAACAGCTCAATTACACTTATTTGCCTTTTTGGCAGCTGTGGCTGTAGGTACATTTGCGGGTGGCCCAATTGGCGATAAGATTGGCCGTAAAGCTGTGATCTGGGTTTCATTTGTTGGCATGGCGCCGTTTGCATTAATGATGCCGTATGCAAACTTGTTTTGGACGACGGTTTTCTCAATTATTGCAGGTTTGGTGTTGTCATCTGCTTTTGCAGCGATGGTGGTTTATGCACAAGAAGCTGTTCCGGGCCGTGTAGGCATGATTGCAGGTTTAATGTTTGGCCTTATGTTTGGGGTAAGTGGTATTGCCGCAGCGGGGCTAGGGCATTTAGCGGATATTAACGGCATTGAATGGGTATTTAGTTTATGTTCATTGTTGCCATTACTTGGTTTTGCAACGGCACTTTTACCAAACACAAAAGTTAAATAAATGAAAAGACTCTCAGCCATATTCAGCTGAGAGTCTTTTTAATATGAACATAGCCTCATTAGAAAGACTATTTTTGAACACCAAACTTAAATACGGTAACACTGTTATAAGTTTGATTTGGGTTTAAACGTGTAGACGGGAAAGCTGGTTGATTCGGGCTGTCTGGAAAATGCTGTGTTTCTAACGCTAGTGCGTCTGCTTGTCGGTAGAGTACGCCATTTGCGCCAACAATATTTCCTAATAAATGATTGGCTGTATACATTTGGACACTTGGTTCAGTGGTTAAAACCTGCATTGTTCGTTTAGATTTTGGATCAACTACAACAGCCGCAAGATTGAGTTTCCCTTGAGACTTTTGATTAATTACCCAAGTTTGGTCATAGCCATATCCATAGGCCAATTGCTGATTATTCGCTCGAATATCTTTCACAATCGCCTTAGGCGTCCGAAAATCAAAAGGTGTACCTGCAACTGAAGCAATTTCACCTGTTGGTAAAGAGTTTTGATCGGTCACCAATACACGGTCTGAATTGAGTTGTACCACATGATCCAGCACACCATAAGGATTATTACCAGCTCCTGACAAGTTGAAATAACTGTGGTTGGTGAGGTTGACGACTGTAGGCTGATCAGTTTCGGCTTTATATTCAATCTTAAATTCATTTTGATCTGAAAGACTGTAGATTACTTCCACATCTAACTTTCCGGGAAAACCTTGATCACCATTTGGACTGGTTAACTTAAGAGAAGCTTTAACGGTTTCACCTTGAGAAACGAGGGGCTTAACTTGCCAAACACGTTTATCAAAACCAGGATTGCCGCTATGTAATGAGTTCGGGCCATTATTTTTTTCGAGGTTATACGTTTTTCCATCTAAGCTAAATTTAGCATTGCCAATCCGGTTCGCATAACGACCAATTAATCCGCCAAAATGAATACCTTCCTTGGTATCAGTGACTTCATAGCCTTTTAGGTCATCAAAGCCCAAAACAATATTATTTTGTTTGCCTTGGGCATCGGGAGTCAAGATTTGTGTAATTACACCACCAAAACTAATAAAAGATACCGAGACTCCATTGTTATTACTCATGGTGTATAGATCAACTTTTTGGCCATTTTGAGTCGTACCATATGGTTTTACATTTAACGTTGCTGCATTTGCCAGTTGTGCAAAGCTATAAACCGTAACACCTAAAATTGCTAATTTTTTCATGCTTATACTCTATTTTGTAATAGTAAGACTGGATGAATATAAGATTGATTTTTCATCTTTTTAAAGAGGTTTTTATTATATATAGTGTTAATAATATTCGATCAGTTAATGCTGAGTATTGAACAGCCGATACCATTTAGGGTTATAAACAAATTAACTTTATTAGCAAACTTCAGCAGTAAGCTATTTTTATGAATCATCCTAATTCAATTTTAAAATTTTCACTTGGTCTAAATAGTCTCTGGTTTGATGTAGACAGCCAACATATTCACCTTGAGCAGGGCCTAGGTTTTATTAATTCAAAAAGTATCAGCAAGGGTGTGATTGATGAGCTGGCTATCGAAAAGATGATCTATTTCATTGAAGAAATCATCGAGTCTCAGCCACTCAGAAATTTAAATATAGGTGGTGTAGCGGTTACGGCTGATACCGCCATGGCACAACTCAGTGAGTTATTTTTTAGTGCTAAAAAGCAAATCAGCCGTATCGAGCTTGAGCATGGATTTAATGATTTTATTGAGCGTTTGAGCTACTACACAAATCAAATGGCTCCAAATCAGCTTTATGTTTTTACCTACTTTGTATTTGTTCGAGAGATGATGCATCACTTAAGAGTTGAAGAAATTCAAATCATTTAAGAAATGATTTCTCAGCCTGCCAATTCATCATGAATCCAGTTTAAAAATAGCTCAATTTTAGGAATAAATTGGTGGGTTCGTGGATATACCAAATGATGAGCAGAGATAGGAATCGATAGCTCATCTGCAAAAACTCTAACCAACTTTCCGGATTCCAAATAATTTTGAGTAAGCAAATTACTTTCTAAAACAAAACCTAGCCCGTGTGTGGCCGCCTCAAGTGACATATAAGAGCGGTCAAAACTCAAAGTGTAGGGAAACTCAGGAATGCTTAAACCCTGATGGGCAAACCATTGGGGCCAAGTAACTAAAGTTGAACGCGATAAAATTAGTTCTTTCTTTAATAAATCTTGAGGTTTATTTACTGGACTACGTTCCAGTAGCTTAGGGGACGCAAGCACTTCAAGCTTTTCATTACGAATGGTTCTGATTTCTACCCCTGTCCAGTTGGGTAAACCATGACGAATATCAATGTCGATCTTATCGCGGGTAAAGTGCAAATTTTCATACGAACACGATAGGTTAACCTGAATCATGGGGAAATTTTCTTTAAATGATTCAAGGCGAGGGAGTAACCAAAGTAAACCAAAACTTGGGGATGAATGAATATATAAACTGTCTTTAGGGCTTTTATCGGCAGCTTTTTCTGTGGCTAACATCAGATTATGCAAAATGGTGGTGACATCTTGAAAATAGCGTTCACCTGAAGGAGTAAGTGTCACACCACGGGCACCACGAATAAATAAACTTTGCCCAATCATTTCTTCAAGCTTAGCAATTTGATGGCTCACTGCCGAAGGGGTGAGATTTAAATTCTCTGCTGCCTTAGCAACATTGCCGAAACGGGCGGTTTGTTCAAAAGCCTGTAATGTTTTAATTGAGGGCATTTGGTTGAAATTGTTTTCACTACTATCCATGAAATGATCCGTTTTTATCCCTAAAACTTATTTGAAAATAGCATAGGCATGAATTTTTTTCATGCCTTGTTGAATTCGACATGATTGCTGGGCTTTGTGAAAAAAGGGATTCTAAGTCAGAACTCAGGAAATAAAGGGTAAAAGAGGATTGAACATGTTACTACAAGGAAAAGTGGCATTAATTACCGGTGCAGCATCAGAACGTGGAATTGGGCGAGCAACCGCAGAAACCTTTGCACAACAAGGTGCCAAAGTCATTATTGTTGATTTAGATCTTGTTCAAAGCCAAAACGCTGCAAAGGCACTTGGTGAAGGACATTTAGGTCTTGCTGCCAATGTTGCAAATGAAGAGCAGGTCAAAGCTGCTGTTGAACAAGCGCTACAGCACTATGGAAAGATTGATATTTTAATTAACAATGCGGGCATTACTCAGCCTATCAAAACACTTGATATTCAACGCAATGACTATGACCGTGTTTTAGATGTCAGCCTGCGCGGAACACTGATTATGTCGCAAGCGGTTATTCCATCTATGAAAGCAAACGGTGGTGGAAGCATTGTGTGCCTATCTTCAGTTTCAGCACAACGCGGCGGTGGTATTTTTGGCGGGCCACACTATAGCGCTGCTAAAGCAGGCGTGTTAGGTCTGGCAAAAGCGATGGCTCGTGAGTTTGGTGGTGACCAGATTCGTGTAAATTCTCTTACTCCTGGTCTAATTCAGACTGATATTACTGGCGGTTTAATGAATGATGACCGTCGTCACGACATTCTGGCTGGTATTCCGCTTGGCCGTTTAGGTAAAGCACAAGACGTTGCAAATGCAGCACTATTTTTGGCAAGTGACCTGTCAGCTTATTTGACTGGTGTAACACTCGATGTAAATGGTGGCATGCTTATTCATTAATCGCTCACCATTTAAATAAAAATAGAATGATGGTCACAAGAGGATACTGTGGCCAAATGTAAAGGGATTCGCATGATGGATACAGTATTTTCATCTGAAGTAGATACAACGATTCGTAAATCGGCGTATCGAAAAATTGCATTTCGGCTCATGCCATTTTTAATGCTTTGTTATTTTTGTGCCTATTTAGATCGAGTAAATGTGGGTTTTGCCAAACTCCAAATGATGAGCGATTTACAGTTTAGTGAAGCTGTATATGGGCTAGGCGCAGGGATTTTCTTTATTGGTTATTTTCTTTGTGAAGTACCAAGTAACATTGTACTTCACAAGGTAGGCGCAAGACGTTGGGTTGCCCGTATCATGATTACATGGGGCATTTTGTCAGGCTGTTTTGCCTTTGTTCAAACCGAATGGCAATTTTACACCTTACGTTTTTTGCTTGGTGTTGCTGAAGCCGGCTTGGCTCCGGGATTATTGCTTTACCTCACTTATTGGTTCCCATCTTACCGCCGCGCGCGCATGACCGTACTTTGGTTTATCGCGATTCCAATTTCAGGAATGATTGGTGGACCACTTTCAGGCTTAATCATGGACCGAATGAGCGGTGTACATGGCTGGTTTGGCTGGCAGTGGATGTTTGTGATCGAAGCTATTCCCACAGTGATTGTCGGCTTACTTGTACTAGCTGTTTTAAAAGATTCAGTTCAAGACGCCAACTGGTTAACCCAAGACGAAAAGAACTTGGTGAAGCAAGAGCTTGCTCAGGATAACCAGCACAAAGAAGGTCATGCTAGCGTCAAAGAGTTCATCGCGGATAAACGCTTATGGCTACTGGCAGGTATTTACTTTTGTGTCGTGATGGGGCAATACGCCATTACATTTTGGCTACCAACTCTTATTCGTAATTCGGGCATTAGTGATAACTGGCATATCGGTTTGCTCACAAGCCTGCCTTATATGTGTGCCATTGTGGTCATGATTTTGGCGGGGCGTAGTGGTGACCATTTTCAAGAGCGCCGCTGGCACTTAATTATTCCGATGTGTGCAGGCGCTATAGCACTCACATTTGCGACTTTATTCGCTTCAAATCTAACGCTCTCTTTAATTTGCCTTTGCATCGCAGCCTCAGGTGTGCTGACGGCATCCTCTTTATTCTGGATGTTACCGACCAACTTTTTGGGTGGTGTTTCCGCAGCGGCAGGTATTGCAGCAGTGAATAGCTTCGCCAATCTTGCAGGATTTTGCTCACCTTATTTAATTGGTTGGGTCACTACCAACACAGGTTCAAATGCAATCGGCATGTTCTTAATTACAGCAGTATTAATTTTCGGTGCCAGTCTGGTTCTGCGTGTTCCGGCAAAACTGGTCAATCGTTAATAAGGAATAGTAAATGACAATGTTAAATATTGATAAAGCAGGCCAAATTGCCGAGTTGCAACAACGTGCCTACCACATTCGCCAACATGCTTTACGTATGGGGCAAGTACAAGGCCAAGGCTATGTTGGACAAGCCTTGGGTGCAGCAGATTTGCTCGCAGTATCTTATTTCCATGCCATGAAATATCAGCCAGAAAACCCTGAATGGGAAGGCCGTGACCGTTTTTATCTTTCTATTGGACACTATGCAATTGCACTCTATGCAGCCTTAATTGAAGCAAAAATTATCCCACTTGAAGAACTTGAAACCTATGGTGCAGATGACAGTCGTCTACCGATGTCGGGTATGGCTTCTTACACACCGGGTATGGAAATTACAGGTGGCTCATTGGGTCATGGTCTTGGAATTGCAGTCGGTGCATGTCTAGGGCTGAAACAGAAAAAATTAGATGCTTTTGTCTATAACTTACTTTCTGATGGAGAGTTAAATGAAGGTTCAACATGGGAGGCAGTGATGTCTGCTTCGCATTGGAAACTAGATAACTTGATTGCCATTATTGATGTGAATAATCAGCAGGCAGATGGGCACTCCAGCGAAATTTTAGCATTTGAGCCAATTGTTGATCGTTGGCAGTCATTTGGTTGGTACACCCAGCGTGTAGATGGCAACAACATGGAAGCTCTGCTTGAGGCATTCGATCAGGCACGAAACCATGAGGGAGCATGCCCAAGAGTCATTATTTGTGACACCAAAATGGGTAAAGGCGTGTCGTTCTTGGAAAGCCGCGAAAAAACACACTTCATTCGTGTTGATGAACATGAATGGGACGACGCTTTAAATATTTTGACCCACTACGGACAGTAAGGAATACACCATGAGCCAGTTAGCCAATCCCCCTAAGAAAAAACTAACCACTTCGGCAATGATTGCTTCTATTGCTGCCGAAGGCCAACCGACCAAACCAGCTCCATTTGGACATGCACTCAATGCCTTGGCAAAAGAGCGTGATGATATTGTGGGCTTATCAGCAGATTTATCAAAATATACAGACCTGCATATTTTTGCTAAAGAAAATCCAGACAAGTTTTTCCAAATGGGCATGGCAGAACAACTTTTGATGAGCGCAGCAGCAGGACTTGCTCGTGAAGGATTTGTTCCTTTTGCGACCACCTATGCCGTGTTTGCATCACGTCGTGCCTATGACTTTATTTGTATGGCAATTGCAGAGGATAACCTGAATGTCAAAATTGTGGCGGCACTTCCGGGGTTAACCACGGGCTACGGCCCAAGTCATCAAGCGACAGATGATATTGCGATTTTCCGCGCTATGCCGAACTTGATGGTTATTGATCCATGTGATGCCTTGGAAATAGAACAGGCGATTCCTCAGATTGCCGCGCATAATGGTCCGGTATATATGCGTTTATTACGCGGTCAGGTTCCATTAGTACTCGATAAATACAATTATCAGTTTAAATTGGGTAAGGCACAGGTGATTAAACCGGGTAAAGACTTGCTCATTATCTCGACTGGTCTATTGACCATGCGTGCGCTTGAGGCAGCTGAAGAACTTGAAAAAGAGGGCATTGAGGTTTCAGTGCTGCATGTGCCTACCATTAAGCCTTTAGATGAACAAACTATTTTGGATGAAGTCGCAAAAGGTGGCCGACCTGTTTTAACTGCCGAAAATCATTCAGTCATTGGTGGGTTAGGAGAAGCTGTCGGCTCACTACTTTTAAGAAATGGTCAACATCCTCGTTTTGATATGATTGGTTTGCCAGATGCATTTTTAGATGCAGGCGCATTACCCACTTTGCATGATCGATATGGTATTTCAACTGAAGCAGTTAAAGAGAAGATTAAGGCACATTTGAAGTAGAAAGATTAAACTTTCAAATTGAAAAGGGCGTGATGGGGAATTCCTTCACGCCCTATTTTTAAACAGGTTTATTTAAGAACTTAAGCAATCGAATCATCTAAATTTGGTGCTAACCAACGCTTCGCTTCATCCAGTGTCCAACCTTTACGTTTCGCATAATCTTCAAGTTGGTCTTGAGAGATTTTACCCACGTTAAAGTATTCACTTTGAGGATGAGAATAATAGAAACCACTTACCGAAGATGGTGGCATCATTGCAAAGTGTTCAGTGAGTTTAGTACCGATTTTGTCGGTAGAACCTAACCAGTCGAACAACACTGCTTTTTCAGAGTGCTCTGGGCAAGCAGGGTAACCTGGTGCAGGACGAATACCGACGTATTTCTCTTTAATCAGTTCTTCATTGCTGAGCTGCTCATCCGCTTTATAGCCCCAGAACTCTTTACGAATACGTTCATGTAAATGTTCTGCAAAGGCTTCAGCAAAACGGTCAGCTAATGACTGCACTAAAATTGCAGAGTAGTCATCACCTTTGGCTTTGTATTCATTGGCCAGTTCTTCTGCACCAAAAATCGATACAGTGAATCCGCCCAAGTAGTCTTGCTGCTCGCGGTCAGCACGAATGTAATCTGCCAAGGATAAATTTGGTTTGCCTGTCACCTTGTCAGATTGCTGGCGTAAGTGCTCAAAAGTATGCGTAACATTTTGACCAGCTTCATCAAATACGCTGACGGTATCTGCATCTGTACGCTGAGCAGGGAACATACCAAATACAGCACGAGCATCAAAACGGTTGTTGTCGATAATATCTTTCAACATTGCTTGTGCTTGGTTGTACAGGTCAGTTGCTGCTTCGCCGACCACTTCATCTTCTAAAATTTTCGGGAATTTGCCAGTTAAACTCCAAGAAATAAAGAATGGCGTCCAGTCAAAATAATCCACGAGTGTAGCAAGCGGATAATTCTTTAAAACTTGTGTTCCCAAAAGATTTGGTTTTGGTGGCACGTAGCTTTCATCAATTTTAAAACCATTTTTAACCGACTCTTTATAAGTCAGTTTGGCCGCTTTTGGTTGTTTGTTGGCTAAACGCTCACGAATTTTGGCATATTCAGCACGATGCTCTTCAATAAATGCACCACGCATTTCTTTCGAAAGCAAGGTTGTCGCTACACCAACAGCACGTGAAGCATCGGCAACATAAATTACTGCATCGTTTTGATACTGAGGGTCAATTTTTACTGCTGTGTGGGCTTTAGAAGTGGTTGCACCACCAATCAATAAAGGAATGTTAAAGCCTTTACGCTGCATTTCTTTAGCAACAAATACCATTTCATCTAAAGATGGGGTGATCAGACCAGACAATCCGATGATGTCACATTTTTCATCAATCGCAGTTTGCAAGATTTTCTCGCAAGGGACCATTACGCCAAGGTCAACAATGTCATAGCCATTACAGCCAAGTACTACGCCTACAATATTTTTACCAATATCGTGTACGTCACCTTTAACCGTTGCCATTAGGACTTTACCTTTAGACTGTCCTTCGGTCTTTTCAGCTTCGATGTACGGGTTGAGCCATGCCACTGCTTGTTTCATGACACGGGCAGATTTTACAACTTGTGGCAAGAACATTTTGCCTGAACCGAATAAGTCACCGACGACGTTCATGCCGTCCATTAGTGGTCCTTCAATCACATCTAAAGGACGTTTTGATTTTAAGCGGGCTTCTTCGGTGTCTTGGTCAATATAAGTCGTAATACCTTTAACCAAGGCATATTCAAGACGTTTTTCAACTGACTCATTACGCCATTCAAGGTTTTCGGCTTCTTTTGTTGCACCACCTTGTCCACGGTATTTTTCTGCAACTTCAAGTAATTTTTCAGTCGCAGCCTGACCAGACTCACCTTGATTCTGATTTAAAATGACATCTTCAACCGCTTCTTTTAGCTCGGTAGGAATATCATCATAAATAGCCATTTGACCTGCGTTCACAATACCCATGGTCATGCCTTGCTTGATGGCATGGTACAAGAATACAGAGTGAATGGCTTCACGAACTGGCTCATTACCACGGAATGAGAACGAAACGTTAGACACACCACCAGAAATCATGGCGTGCGGTAAGTTCTGTTTAATCCAGCCCGTTGCTTCAATAAAATCGACTGCGTAGTTGTTGTGTTCTTCAATACCAGTCGCAACTGCAAACACGTTCGGGTCAAAAATAATATCTTCAGCAGGGAAGCCTACTTCGTTTACTAAAATGTCATAAGAGCGCTTACAGATTTCACGTTTACGTTCAGCAGTGTCGGCCTGACCTACTTCGTCAAAGGCCATCACAATGATTGCAGCACCATATTGACGGCAGAGGCGGGCCTTTTCAACAAACTCGTCATAACCTTCTTTTAAGGAAATTGAGTTAACAACCGGTTTACCTTGTACGCATTTTAAGCCGGCTTCAATGATTTCCCATTTCGATGAGTCAATCATGATCGGTACACGTGAAATGTCAGGTTCGGATGCTACAAGGTTTAAGAAATGCACCATCGCATTTTGCGAATCGAGCATCCCTTCATCCATGTTAATGTCAATAATCTGTGCGCCAGCTTCAACCTGTTGCTGTGCAACTTCTAAAGCTTCGGCAAAGTTCTCTTCACGAATGAGACGTAAGAATTTTTTAGAACCGGTAACGTTAGTACGTTCACCAACATTTACAAACAATGAATCATCATAAATATTAAATGGTTCTAAACCACTTAAGCGACAAGCAGGTACCGTTTCAGGCACTTGGCGAGGCGCAATGTCTTTTACCGCATTGGCAATAGCTCGAATATGGTCTGGTGTCGTACCACAGCAGCCACCCGTAATGTTAATCAAACCGCTTTCAGCAAACTCTTTTAAGAAAGCTGCAGTTTGCTCTGGAGTTTCGTCATATTCACCAAATGCGTTTGGTAAGCCTGCATTTGGGTGCGCTGAAACAAAGGTATCTGCGACATCGGAAATAGTTTTTACGTGAGGGCGCATGGCATCTGCACCAAGGGCACAGTTAAAACCGATTGAAAGCAAATCGCCATGACGAACCGAGTTCCAGAAAGCTTCCGCTGTCTGTCCTGTTAAAGTACGGCCTGATGCATCGGTAATGGTCCCTGAAATCATAATTGGTAATTCGCGACCAATTTGTTTGAATACTTCTTTGACTGCAAAAATCGCTGCTTTACAATTTAAAGTATCAAATACAGTTTCAATCAGGATAATGTCTGCACCACCTTCAATTAGTGCATGAGTCGCTTCAATATAATTTTCTTTTAGTTCATCAAAGCTAATGTTACGAAAAGCAGGGTTGTTCACATCTGGAGAGATTGAACATGTACGAGATGTTGGCCCCAGTACACCTGCCACAAAACGCGGTTTGTCTGGAGTCGAATATTTTTCGCAAGCTGCTTTGGCTAAACGTGCTGCTTCACGGTTAATCTCTGGAACAAGATCTTCCATGTGATAGTCAGACATTGAAACACGTGTGCCGTTAAAGCTGTTGGTTTCAATAATATCTGCACCAGCATCGAGGTAGGCTTCATGAATACCTTGAATGATTTGAGGCTGTGTTAAAACCAAAAGGTCATTGTTACCTTTTAAGTCATGTGCCCAATCAGCAAAACGCTCACCACGGTAGTCAGCTTCTTCCAATTTATGGCGCTGGATCATGGTTCCCATTGCACCATCAATAATCAGAATGCGTTTAGCAAGAAGCGCTTTTAGGGTGGCAAGCGTAGACATAGAAAACCCCGATCTTTATATGAATTTAAAAATGCGGCGCTATTGTAACAGAATAGCAGCACAAATGATGATCTACGAAGGTCAGGTGTAGCTGACTAAAAAGTTAAAAAAAGAGATCGCTTTATGTTAAAAACAAAAGAATTTTCATGAAATATTCATCAAATGATCATGATATTGAAATATTTCATGCTCAATATGCCGAAATATTACAGTTGCTTTGTATGAAAAATAGACACATGGGTCATTTTATTTATTTTTTTGCTGTAAAAATAAGCACAAAAGGAGCTCATAATTAATGGTTTAAATTATTGTATTTTAATAGAAAAATAAAAACAGTCGGGGAAAGGTGCATCAAATGAGGTCAAAATATAAAAAATTGACTTCATCAGGCGCCTCTTTGTCATATAATTGTCATAATTTAATTTAAGAATACAGAGGATTTTATTATCCTCTTACCGTCTGCATGAATTCTAATCTACCCCCTGTTTCGGATTCAAAACTTGCGGCAAACCTGCAAGCAAAATCGACGAATGTACATGTCCCGACACCTAAGTTTTTTATGCCGGTGTTTCTGACGATTATTATTGCAACACTTATTTATATTGGGTTTCAGGTCAGTGCTGATTTAGCGCATGTTCCACCTTTAAGCCTTTATTCAGTTATTCTTTTATCTACTGCACTCTTGATTGCACTAGGCTTTGAATTTGTAAACGGTTTCCATGACACTGCTAATGCAGTTGCAACGGTTATTTATACAAATGCTTTGCCTGCACCGGTTGCAGTCATGTGGGCAGGTTTTTGTAATTTCCTTGGGGTAATGGTCGCAAGTGGTGCTGTTGCGTATGGCATTATTGCATTGCTTCCAGTTGAACTTATTATGAACATGGGCAGTGGTGCTGGCTTTGCAATGGTTTTTGCATTGTTGATCGCTGCAATTCTTTGGAATCTTGGTACTTGGTTCTTGGGAATTCCTGCTTCTAGCTCTCATACCTTGATTGGTTCAATCTTAGGTGTGGGTATTATGAATCATCTGTTGAGTGCATCGACTGGCGTAACGACCAGTGGTGTTGATATGGATCAGGTGATTAAAGTAGGTAAGGCATTATTATTTTCTCCTTTAATTGGTTTTGCTTTTGCGGCAATTGTATTCTTGTTGGTTAAAACTATTTTCAAACGCCAATTAGAATTATTCCAGCCACCTGAAGGGAATAAGCCACCACCAGCAATCATTCGCGCAATTCTTATCTTTACCTGTACAGGTGTGAGTTTTGCACATGGTTCTAATGATGGCCAAAAAGGTATGGGTCTTATCATGCTGATTTTGGTTGGTTTGGTGCCATTAGCTTATTCATTAAATAAAAACCTCGATACACAGCAGGTTCAATCATTCCATCAGCTTTCTTCTCAAACTGCGGTTTTGTTAAACCAAAATCAACCAGAATTGACTGACGAAAAAGCGCGTGCGGTTTTAACTAAATACATTCAAACCAAGCAACAAACGCCTGAAGTTGTGCCTGCATTGGCAAGCATGACTGACCATTTGGGTGAGCGTGTTTCTAGCTATAGCAACTTAAAAGATATTCCAGAAGCTGCAATTAGCGAAATCCGTAATGACATGTATTTGAGCACAACGACGTTTAAGCGTTTGGATAAGGCAGATGCTTTACCAAAAATGGATGACTCACAGAAAAAGCTTGTGAAAGATTATCGTAGTAGCTTGGATTCATTCTTACAATACATTCCAAACTGGGTGAAAGTGGCAGTCGCATTAGCGCTTGGACTTGGTACTATGGTTGGCTGGAAACGTATTGTGGTAACTGTCGGTGAGCGTATTGGTAAGCATCACATGACTTATGGTCAAGGGATGTCTGCTGAACTTGTTGCAATGAGTACAATTGCTGCAGCAGATGGTTTAGGTATGCCGGTTTCAACAACACACGTTTTAAACAGTGCTGTTGCAGGTACTATGGTTGCCAATAAATCAGGCCTGAATTTCAATACTGTAAAAACAATTCTCTCTGCATGGGTATTTACCCTTCCTGCCACCATCTGTTTGTCTGGTGGTCTATACTGGTTGTTCTTACAGTTTGTATAAGCTGTCTGTTTGAATAAAAAAAGCCACTAGCATGAGTGGCTTTTTTTATTTCTATATTTCAAAAAAAATCTTTTTTTAGGGTAAATTCTCTAACAAGTTAATGACTATCTAGAACGCCTATATTAAACACTTTAGCTTAAAATTTTTATGAAAGGATATAAGATGAAAACGGTTCAACTCGACCAATTAAAACAACAATTTCCAATCATTCAAACATTACAAGACTATCAAGAAACATTTTGGTTTAATCCTCACCGTTATCCTTTAAATGAAGCACTAGCGAAAGTGGGTCTTACAGAACAGGATGTAAAAGAAACAGAAGCAAGGCTAGCGCGTTTCGCACCTTATTTGGCAAAAGTCTTTCCTGAAACTCAAGCCCAGCATGGAAAAATTGAATCAGCGCTAGTAAAAATTGCGGACATGCAACAAGCTCTATCGCTACAAAAGCATAAGACACTTACAGGGAAACTTTGGCTGAAAAAAGATAGCCATTTACCTATTTCGGGTTCAATCAAGGCACGTGGCGGTATTTATGAAGTATTGGCCCATGCTGAAAAATTAGCCATTGAGGCAGGGCTTCTCAAGCTAGAAGATGATTACAGTAAATTAGACCAAGGCTCATTTCGAACATTTTTTTCCAAATATCAAATTGCAGTAGGTTCTACCGGTAACCTTGGTTTATCAATCGGTATTATGAGCGCGAAGCTTGGGTTTAGAGTGTCGGTACACATGTCTGCCGATGCAAGGCAATGGAAGAAAGATAAGCTACGTTCACTTGGTGTAAATGTGGTGGAATATGCCAGTGATTACGGAGTTGCTGTAGAAGAAGGGCGTAAGGCAGCCGAACAGGACCCATTTTGTTTTTTTATTGATGATGAGAATTCGACTACTTTATTTTTAGGTTATGCAGTTGCAGGTTTGCGTTTAAAACAGCAGTTTGAACAAAAGCAAATTAAAGTCGATGCAGATCATCCCTTATTTGTATATTTACCATGCGGAGTAGGAGGCGGTCCTGGTGGCGTAAGTTTTGGATTAAAACTCGCTTTTGGTGAGCATGTACATTGTATATTTGCAGAGCCTACCCATTCTCCGTGTATGTTACTTGGTGTTTATACAGGCCTGCATGATCAGATTTCAGTAAATGACATTGGTTTAGATAACATCACTGCGGCAGATGGGTTAGCTGTTGGCCGTGCTTCTGGTTTTGTCGGACGTGCTATGCAGCAGTTAATTGACGGTTACTACACCATTCATGATGAATGTTTATATGAACTCATTGCGCTTTTAAATCAAACTGAAAATATTCAAGTTGAGCCCTCGGCGGCGGCAGGCATGATGGGGCCATATTATGTGCAAACTACTCCTGATTATTTGGCTTTGCATCAATTGTCAGCTGAAAAGTTACAGCATGCGACACATGTGGTATGGGCGACAGGAGGAGGAATGGTTCCACCTGATGAAATGCAGAAGTATTTAACGCATAGCCAACGCAATTAATTGCACAAAAAAGCCCAATTCTAAAATTGGGCTTTCAACGTTATTATTTTTTAGAAAATTTCCTAAATGGAAGTTTCTCGGCTGCAAAGCCATAGATGGCAGCAAAAGGAAGAGCTGTACGCGCTAAATAAGCTACACGCCATAAACCGCCATGGTTAGCCCCCTCCATCATCAACTCTAGAGGGTGATCGAGTACAGTTTCAGGGTTTGCAACAGAAGAATCATTTCTTAAGTCATGAATCCATAACGCCGCCATAATGGCATTCGTGGTTTCTGGACTAAATGCTTCTACATCAAAAAGTTCTGCGCCATTAAAAGCAGCTTTAAGAAGTGGATTCTTTGTGACCGAATGAGTTGTGGTAGATGGTGCGATATTAATACTTACACGTTGACCTTGATGACGGGCAAGTGTTGCACGCCATTGTTGAATACGTTTTGCCAAAGCATAGTTCGGTCCTTGTTCAACTACCAAACAGTCTGCAATACCATAAGTTTTGCCATTTTCGCTAGTAATCAAATCTTGATAAGGTGCTTGGAAAAAACGTTTGAGTGAGAGTGTAGAAACACCTTTCACAGCCATTTTTTGTAGTTGTGAACGAGATTTAAATTTCTCTTGAGCAGCTTCCGCAACTTCTTTAGGTACTGCATAAACATCGGTTGGCGTACACATAAACATTAAGCTTGTATCAGGTTTATGTTCACTCACATATTGCATAATACTGTCCATTGCCATAGAAACACGGACATGTTTTTCGCCGTCTAAATAAGCAATAGCAGCCAAGTCTAATTTTTGAGGAAATTGAACTAACCACTGGGCAATTTCTGGTATTTGCGTTAATAAATTGGCACCCAATTTATCTCTCAATGCTGAAGCTTTTGCCGAAGACTCAATTTTTTCAATACTTGGTGCAATAAGCGTTGCGTTTCCTTGCTGGATTGTATTTAGAATTTTCCCCCAAACTCGTGGGTTTGGTAAATCTATTGCAACAATATTCGCTTTCCATTTTGCTAGCCAAGGTAATGGTCCTGCTTCTGAGGCTGCACCAAATAACACCATCGTACGGTCAGATAAATCAAACCATTCAGGATGAGCAGCAGCTTCACGTAAAGCCTTAGCATGGCTTGGTTCAATAATACCTGCATTTTCCCATTTTTGAATTTGGTCAAGTAAGCTTTGCCCGCTCAGTTTTTGGCCTTTATATGGAACATACCATTCTGGTGCAGCTTCACTTTCGCCTTTAAATTTTACTGTATTTAAAGGTGTAGAAGTGGGGATGTGTAGAGCATCTTTTAAAAGATAGTGTTTACCATCGCGGTAATAATCAAAAAGATGATGAGCCTTATGCAATCCCTGTTTTGCAATGGTAATTGGATTATTGCTGTTAGTAATTCCGTGCTTAACAAGTGCCTTAAAGTAAATAGGATAATTTTTTCGCCAATTTTTTTCAGCCAAAATCTGTTGAGCAGTTTTATTATCTACAATAGATAAAGCTTCTGACAAAATCTCTTGGCCTGTAAGAGACGTGCTTTGCTTTTTGATCGAGGCGTGAATCGGAAATTGTAGACCTTCGGCTGAACTCTGGCTGGACATAAAATATCTCGCTTGTACGATAAGGTTAATATACAGGTGTATACATTATCTATGCCAACGAAAAGAAACGTGTGGCAATAACTGCCAAAATAAAATTCAATATTTTTGTGATGAATATAAGATGAGTCATTTTTTATGATAATTACATCGCATTTTACCTTCATTTTTTTTCACATTTTTAGAACATTTTTATAGACTTACGTTACATAAATAGTTATTTTGTATAGAGCGAATTCATCAGGTTTGACCTGAAGGTAAAATGATCAAAATGTATCAATAAAAAGATACAACGATGAGTAAAAACTAGACTTTTTTATTAAATGATCAGAAAAGTCAAACGAAATAAGAAAGAATTGGGGTGAAACTAGATAGAAGACAACGTAAGATTGTCTTTTAAAAATCTTGGGGATATGGTGATTTTTTACACCATAATTTTCTAGTTTCATCCCATCTAATTTTGGGCTGGAACCCTCCATTTCGGTATTCAGTTCATCATTTAATAGAAGTCTCTATCTAATGACTTTAAAAGAGTACTTCTAACAACGTCCTTTTTTCGCCTGTCCAGGTGGGCAAAAACCTCCTGGGTGTCCGTAATATGGTGAATCTGGGTCAATCACAATACTACCCTCAGGTGTATGTACTGCACAGGCTGATAATGACATTGTGAAAATTGCTGCGGCACAAAGAAGTAATGTTTTCATGTTGTTCTCGCTTTTTTATCATTCTCCCTTTTACTATAGAAATGTTTTGATTATATTTCGATCGGTTTTTGGTTAAAAAATATCTTTTAGCAGCTAAATTAAGAAGAAATTAAGGAGAGCGTAAAATCGTTCTAAAACCCACATGGGTAGCGGCTAAATCAAAATCTTGGGGATAGCGGCTACTATTACGATAACGTGAACAGTAATTTTCAGCACATAAAAACGATCCACCTTTAATCACATATTGAGTACTGCTCATTTCTTGTTGTCTTAAAGCAGAATAATTACCCATGTGCTGGTCATGCGCACCTTGATAAGGAGAAGATGTCCATTCCCAAACATTTCCAATCATATCGAATAGTTTAAAACCGTTAGGTTTAAAACATCCGACAGGCGCAATACCAGTAAAATGATCTTGGTTCAGATTTTCAAAGGGAAATGCACCTTGCCAGTAATTCGCTTGTGGATGCTGGTGCTCATCGGTAGGTGCTTGATGTAAAGGAGTATCAGTTGGTGAGTTTGCTTTAGCGGCATATTCCCATTCAAGTTCTGTGGGTAAATCACGTCCTAGCCAAACTGCATAATGTTCAGCATCATTTTTAGTTACGTAGCGTACAGGTTCATGAGGGTTAGGAAGTGCACCATTTTTGCCGTTTGGTGTTTTCCATGTATATCCTGTCTTAAGTTGCCACCATTGCTGAGGGTGATGGGGGTCTGGAGAAAAAACAGCAGCTTGTTTTTGTTTTTCAGCATCGGTGATATAACCAGTTGCCTTCACAAAACTCGCGAACTGAGCAACAGTGACTTCAGTTTGATCAATCCAGAAACCTTTAACTTCCCGCTGTTTTTTTCCAAAGTTAAGTTCATCTGGATAAGCTTTTTCAGAACCAAAATTAAAATGCCCATCTGGAATGAATACCATGCCTGCGGTTGTATTTTTAAGCCAGTCTGTAGGAAGTCCTGTATAGCTCTTACACTGTTCGATGGAACCCAAAGCAGCCGATTGAATGGCATGCTTTGGTAAAACCGTTTTAGCGTCAGCGTTATGTTCAGACTTGCTACAACCTGTGATGAACAACAGGCCGATTGTAGTACTTAAAACCAATTTCAATTTCATTTGGCGTTATATTCCTGTACGCCATTTTGTTCAGTGTATTTTTGATAAACCGCTAATAGCTCTTGAACTTTTGCAGGGTATAGCTGCGCAACATTGTGATTTTCTCCACGATCAGTGGCAATGTTATAGAGCTCCCAAGAACCTGTTCCTAATTCAGGGCGACCTTGAAGTGCAATTTTCCATTCGCCTTGTTTTGCATATTTACTACCATGCAATTCATCAGCAAAACTGAAATTGGCAGGGCGTATCGTTTGTGATTTATTTTCAAGTACAGACTTCCAAGAATAACCGCTTGGCGTATTAATGGTTCGGCCTTTATATTGCCCTTGAGGTACTGGAATATGAGCATAATCTAATAATGTTGGAAAAACGTCGAGTACCGATGCAAAGCTATGATTGGTTTCTTCAGCTTTCTTTTGGTTTGGTAATTTCACAATAGCAGGAGCGGTAGTTGCACCTTCACCAGCTGTATCTTTCCATAAATGGAAAGGTGCTGCACTGACCTCGGCCCAACGTGGACCAATGTAATGATAAGAAGTAGGGGTACCTACATTTGCTACAGAATTATCAAAGCCTGATTCACTACCATAGCTTCCGCGAACAAAACCTTCTGCGCCATTATCAGAAACAAAGAAAATTAAAGTGTTGTCATAAAGATTATTTTGTTTGAGATATTGAATAATTCGGCCTACATTGGCGTCGAGATTTTCTACCATGCCTGCGTAGATTTCCATTTTGCGTGCTTCAAGCGCTTTTTGTTCAGCTGTTAACTCATTCCACTTGCCATATTTTTGTGGAGCATTTTGAGTCGCAATTGGTTCGGCAGCCTCAAAATTTACTGGAATAATTCCAAGTTGCTTTTGGCGTGCAATACGGGCATTACGGATAGCATCGTAACCAACGTCATAAACGCCACGATATTTTTCACGGTATTCTGCTGGCGCTTGTATAGGCCAGTGGGGTGCTGTATAGGCTGCATAGGCAAAAAATGGTTTGCCACTATTTTTACCTGACTCTAAATAGCTAAGTAATTTGTCGGTAAAATAATTGGTCGAGAAAAAGTCATCAGGCAATGCTGAAATAGGAATAATTTGCCCATCTTCGGTATAGGTTGAATTTCGCTTAAACGCACTTGGAGCTTGTTTAAAGTGGTGGTCTAAACCTTGTAATAAGGTAAATGAATGATCAAAACCTTTAGCATGTGCATTGGTTTCAGGTGTTAATCCCAAATGCCATTTACCGCTAATATAAGTTCGATAACCATTATCTTTGAGCACCTGAGCAATCGATAGTGAGCGTTCATTTAAATAGCCTTCGTAGCCAGGCTGTCCTTTTAAATGATCAGGGGTAAGCTCTGCCATAGCACCTATGCCTGCCAAGTGATGATCAGTACCAGAAATGAGTTGTGAACGAGTAGGCGAGCATGTAGGTGCAGTGTGATAGTCAGTTAAAATTCGACCTTCTTGAGCTAAACTATCAATGTTTGGGGTATGAATTTCGCCACCAAAAGCTCCTAAATCTGAATAGCCTAAGTCATCGGCCATAATGAATAAAATATTCGGCTGCTTTGGTGTACTTACTGCAGTTTCTTGTGAATCATTATCGTTACATCCAGCTAAAGATAAGCTAAATAAAGCAATGGAAAGACTAGATAGAAGAGCTTTGTACTTCATTGTATCATCTGAATTATTAAAAGAATTGTGCTTGAGTTTAATCAGATGGTTTTTGCAATCAAAACAAGGAATTGATCAAAGAAAATCAGAAAAATATCTGAGAATTTATCTTGATAAATAAATGAGAAAAAAAGAAAAGCCCATATTGGGCTTTTCTCAAAAATATGGATTTAAAAAGGTAGGCGAGTAAGTTGATCTAAGAAATGAGGAATCACTCTTGGCTCAATCAAAATCGTTACAATTACGCCGTAAGCTGCCCCCCATAAATGTGCACTATGGTTAATATGACTATTACCACGTTTACCTGCCCAAATACTATAAGCAACATAGAGAACTGCAAAAATAATAGCTGGCACAGGGATGAAAAATACAAAAATCAGCTTCCACGGCTGAAATAAAATATACGCAAACAGAACAGCAGATACGGCTCCTGAAGCACCTAGACTTGCCCAGTTTGCATCATTTTTATGTTGTAGGTAGCTTGGCAAGATCGCAAAAATTAATCCGCCTAAATAGAACAGCACAAAACCCATGTCATAAAAATATTGGCGATAAAAACTTTCGATGATGCTGCCAAAGAAAAACAGGGTAATCATATTAAAGAGCAAATGTGTACCATCTGCATGGATAAAACCATGAGTAATGAATCGATCAAATTGTCCACGTTGCATTGCAGGCGGCCAGAAGATCAAACGGTTCATGACATTTTGATTGCTAAAAGCAAGTAAAGACACAATGACCGTAATAATAATAAGAGTAATGGTGTGATTAAACGGCAAATGCAACATAAGAAATATTTAAAAATGATCAATACTGATGGCAATAATGCCATTAAAAACACAACTTGAAACCCTGTTGTGTATAAATCCGACAAATTTAGTTGATTTTTTTTAAATCCACCTCATCTTCGGTTAATATAAAGGCATCAGCTTGAGGAATATTGTTATGTCGACTGAGAACACCAACACTGCTGTTGCAGAAGAAATTCCGAACCTTTTGATTACACCATCTGCACAAGAGTATTTGCACGAATTATTGGCGAAGCAAAATACTCCGGGAATTGGCGTTCGAATTTTTGTTGAACATCCGGGTACACCACGTGCAGAGTGCTGTATGGCATATAGTGCACCAGAAGAAGTGGTGCCGACGGATTATAAACAGGACTATCCTGATTTCCCTGCATATATTGATGCGCCGTCTATCCCTTATCTTTTAGACGCTGTTATTGACTACAACAAAGATCGTTTTGGTGGTCAGTTAACTTTCCGTGCACCAAACTCTAAAGTGCCGCGCGTAGGGCCAGATGCATCAATTGAAGAGCGTATTACCTATGTACTTCAAGCAGAAATTAACCCGGGTCTTGCAGGACACGGTGGTAACTGTAGCTTAGTTGAAGTGCAAGATGACCCTGAACATGGTCTTACTGCTGTATTGAAATTTGGTGGCGGTTGCCAAGGTTGCTCAGCAATTGATGTGACTTTAAAACAAGGTGTTGAAACAACCTTGAAAGAACACATTCCTGAACTACAACGTGTGGTTGACCAAACAGACCATACACAAGCAGAAGGTGCTTATTTCAAATAATTAAATTATTTGAAAAGTGAAATAAAAAAGCCTCGAAATGAGGTTTTTTTATTATTCAATGCAAATAATGATAATTATTATCAATATCATTTGTAATTTTATTTATGTTTGTTACAATGCGAAACTGAAAATGAGAGATGTTTAATAAATCAATATATTGGGAATACTTATGTCGAAGCGTATTATCCAGTCAGTGCTTTCTGTTTCAGTACTGGCAAGTATGATGTCTATGGCTTTTGCTGCACAAAATGAGCAAGAACAAGCTGAACAAACATTAGAAAAGCCTGCTGAACCTGTGAAATTGGAAACAATTTTCGTAACAGCTGAAGAGCAAGTGAAGCAATCGCTCGGTGTATCGGTTATTACCAAAGAAGATTTAGAAAAACTACCAGTTCGTAATGATATTTCTGACTATGTACGTCGTATGCCAGGTGTCAACCTGACAGGTAATAGTGCTACTGGGCAGCGTGGTAATAATAGACAAATTGATATTCGCGGAATGGGCCCTGAAAACACGCTTATTTTAGTGGACGGTAAACCAATTAACTCTCGTAATTCAGTCCGTTATGGCTGGAAAGGAGAGCGTGATACACGAGGCGACTCAAACTGGGTACCAGCAGAAGCAATCGAGTCGATCGAAGTTTTACGCGGACCAGCGGCTGCTCGATATGGTTCTGGTGCGGCAGGTGGGGTGGTTAACATCATTACTAAAAAAGTGACTAATGAAACTCATGGTTCAGTAGAGTTTTATACTTCACAGCCTGAAGACTCCAAAGAAGGTTCATCAAATCGTGTTGGTTTTAACGTAAGTGGGCCACTAATTAAGGACGTTTTATCTTATCGTTTATATGGTAATTATAATAAAACAGAAGCTGATGATGTTGATATTAATAAATCAATTGGTAGTACCGCAGCTGGCCGTGAAGGTGTTAAAAATAAAGATATTTCAGGCCGTTTAGCTTGGCAAGCAACAGACCAGCAAACTGTCTTGCTCGATATTTCTTCTAGCAAACAAGGTAATATTTATTCTGGTGACTCTCAGTTAAATGCAAATGCTGAAGCGGATGCGATACTTTCGCAGCTCATTGGTAAAGAAACCAATACCATGTATCGTGATAGCTATGCATTAACGCATGAAGGTGATTGGTCTTGGGGTAAGAGTAAGTTAGTTGCTCAATATGATAAGACCCATAACAAACGTCTACCTGAAGGCTTGGCGGGAAGTGTAGAAGGAAAAATTAATAATCTTGATGATAAAGCCACTTCGCGTTTAGAAACTCTTCGCTTTAACGGCGAGGCTAATATTCCTTTTGAATACTATTTACCCCAAGTATTAACTGTAGGTACCGAATGGGTTGAAGACAGATTTAAAGATAATGTCTCGACAACTCAAGGTAAAGACAGCAGTGGTTCAGGTTATGGCGATCAATTAGCGAAAGGTGATCGTAGTAAAATGGAGTCACGTATTGCTTCTGCATATATTGAAGATAACCTGAAAGTTACAGACAGCACAGATGTTGTATTAGGTTTACGTTTTGATGACCATAGTAAATCTGGTTCTAATTGGAGCCCAAGCTTAAATATTACTCAAAAACTCAATGATTATTTCACTTTAAAAGGTGGGGTAGCAAAAGCTTATAAAGCACCAAATATGTATCAAAATGCCGAAGGGTATTTATTAAGTACAAATGGCAATGGCTGTCCTGCTAATATTGAGTCGCGTTGTTTATTACAAGGTAATGGTGATTTAAAACCAGAAACTTCGGTAAACAAAGAGCTCGGTATTCAGTTCCAAAGAGATATCGTGAATGCGAGCTTAACTTGGTTCCGTAATGATTATAAAGATAAGATTGTTGCGGGTACTCATGTTGTCGGAACAGTTGATGGCTCAAGTACAAATGCAAATACAGGAGCTGTGACCAATACGAAGTGGAATATTTTGCGTTGGGAAAATACGCCTAAAGCCTTAATTCAAGGTTTTGAAGGAAGTTTGGGATTAGATTTCGGTGATATTCGCTGGACTAATAACTTTACCTACATGATGGACTCGAAAGACAAGCAAACTGGGAATCCATTATCTTTAGTTCCAATCTATACAATTAACTCAATTTTTGATTATGACATTACTGATCAATTGGATGTAAATTTTGTATTTACTCAATATGGTCGTCAAAAATCACGTCAATTTGCAGAGAATAGACTTGAATCCGGTATAGGTTCAGGAGGTGCGAATTCTGCGCTTAAGCCAAGTACTGTAAAAAGCTATAGTATTGCTGGAATTAATGTCGGTTATAAATTTTCAGACAATATAAGTACACGAGTTGGTGTGAGTAATTTGTTTGATAAACAAATTTTAAGAGACAGTAATTCTATTAGCCAAACTTATAATGAGCCAGGTCGAGCTTATTACGCTTCTTTAAAATATTCTTTCTAATCAATAAAAGTAACCAAGGCGCTTTAAGCGCCTTTGTTATTTAAAATCTCTAATGCTTTTTCAGAATAATAAAACTTCTCTAAGTACACACGGGCACGACGTCTTAAATGTCCTGTTGTGACTAATTGTTGTAGTACGGGTACAAGCAATTCGGTGAGTTCATGCTTCACTAAATTTTCGTCAATATTAAGATCACGGAGTAACAAATCAAAATTACGTTCCTGATTACGTACATACCAAGTATAGATACCATCATGTACTTGCTGTTTTAGATAATCAGTTTGACGAATGTGGTCCCAGATTTCATGTCCTAGGCCAACGGTTTTTGTTAAATCTTGAACTTCTATATAGTTTTTTAAAACAGAAAGTGGCGAGGTTTTAACTTTATGCCAAACATTTGCCTGAAAATGGTAGAGCTTATCATTGTCAAAATGTTGGTTTAAAACACGTTCACTCATCTGGCTGAGTTTTAAAATATTTTTTTGCAAGTAATGGTTAATAGTATCGTCAAGATTAGAGTCGGTTACTGTTTCTAATACGGATTTGCCCATCTTCATAAAACGACCTACACCAGGCACGCGTTTTGACATAGATTCATCTAAATAATCATGCATTGTTTGCTGAATCAATTGAGTCAACAGTGCTGAAAAGGCAGGGTTATTCACAATTGTTTTAATGAGTTTTTTACGGTGCTCTTCTTTACTGGCAACGTATTGTGCAATTCGATCAATGGTTAAAACAGGAATAACGTCTTCAACAGTTGCGGTGTCATTTGCAGGATGGATCAGTGCAAAGCGGATATGCTCCGCAATCTGTTCAATAAGAAAATCCGAAGCGGGTGTATCTAAAATCTGCTTTTGAATGAGCTGTTGAACTTGTTCAAACGTCCAAAGGTGTTGTAATTGTCGACTCCCCAACCAATGATAAAACTGCTCAAACTCTTGTTGGATTACCTGAGTCTGAGCAAATTGCTCATCTAAAAAATCTAGATGAGCTTCAATAAGTTTTTCAATCATGGGTTGGGTAGACATAAGGTCTCACAAGTTGGAAGTTTTATTTAAGGTGTTGTCGTTTTTGACGACTGGTTTGTTTCTACTTTCAGTAAAAACGGTACGTATTGTTGGATAACCAACTGTTCAGCTTCCAAAATTGGCATATGGCCTACGTTTTCTAAGATAACTGGAGGCTGGGCATTTTTTAAAAGCCGTTTTAGCTCGTTTGCTACTTCTACATTGATAATTTTATCCTGTTTACCCCATAAAATGAGTGTAGGGGCGTCAATCGTTTTAGTAAGTACGGCAAAAGAATCTGGGGTATAGACTTTATTGAGTGCGATCAATTGATCAACCAGTTTCTGGGTTTGAGGTGCTTGATTAATCATCAGTTTTTCTTGAGCTTGCAGGAACTCTTTCGGAATAAACGGAGGATTAAACATGGTTTGTTTTAATAAATAATTAAAATCACCTTTTTTAGAGACTAAAAGTTGTTTTAGATAGGTTGGATCTTTTAGATAAATTGTGTTGGCAGAACGGAAAATACCACCGCTATCGACTAAAAATAGACTTTTGGTTTCAAATGGATATTGTCCAGCATAGAGTAGGGCAATAGATCCGCCGAGTGAGTGCCCAGCAATATGAATTGGGCCTTTTAAATTGGCGGCTTCAACAAAGCGACGTAATTTTTCAGCTAAGTTGGGAACCGAATAATCAAAGTCGTGCGAGACGATAGTTTCGCCACTGCCCGGTAAGTCAGGAATAATAACGTGATAATTTGTCGTGAGATAATGGGCAACTCGGTTCCAGTTATCTCGACTGCCCGCTAGGCCATGAATGAGTAGTAAAGTTGGCTTTGTGCTAGAGCCACCTTCACTATATGACCAAGTGATATCACCCACCTTTAGGCTTTTGCTTTGCAGTCCTGCCCAGTTACGTTCTTGCTGTAATATTGTTTGAAAGCTGACATCAATATTATCGGCTGCCTGCGCTTGAGAAATGCTCATGACTGACAATAAGCTACAAGCCAAAGTCAGTGCAGTAGCAGTTTTTTTCATAGAGGCTTTAATTGGGGCGGACAGCCTTGTCATAGATTTCATCCTTGATGCTTAAGCGAGTTTGAAAAATTATTGAAAAACTTTGCCAATGAGTCATTTGCCAAACGTTTGGAATCAAGAAAATTATAGTCAATCTATAAACTAAAGTATGTCTATTTTTTCACTAAACAGTAGGTAATTGTGCGGTGATCTTCCTTATAAAACTAATTAAAGTTTTAAAAAATTTTCCTGAAAAAGGATTTATTTTTTGTCAGTGACATTCAAATTTTGACACATTAAAATGATTTCTAACCTTGAAAAAACAATGGAAATATAAAATGCCTACTGCGCAAGAAGTTTTAGATCGTTTGAAAGCAGGTAATCAACGATTTGTAAATGGAAATACTTCCCTTGCAAAAACCTTATCACATCATGAACGCGCTGAAATGGCAAAGGATCAAAATCCATTTGCAATTGTATTGGGCTGTTCAGATTCTCGTGTACCAGCAGAAATGGTATTCGATCAAGGTCTTGGTGACTTATTCGTAATCCGTGTTGCTGGTAATGTTGTTGCACCTTCACAAGTTGGTAGTGTTGAGTTCGCGGCAGAACGTTATGATTGTCCGGTTGTAGTTGTATTAGGACACAGTCATTGCGGCGCGATTCAAGCGACTATTGATACGTTGATGAACCCTGAGCACCCACCATCTTCTAACTTAATGTCGATTGTGAACCGTGTTCGTCCATCAGTTGAGATTTTAATGCAGACTGATTTAAAAAATGACTTGAAAAAACTCTCATGTCATGCGGTGCGTTCAAATGTTTTTGCTTCGGTAAACCAATTACGTCATGGTTCGGCTGTATTAGAGAATCTGATTGCAAAAGGTGAGTTGATTGTCGTTGGTGCTGAATATTCGCTAGAAACTGGTGAAGTTACTTTCTTTGACTTCTGATCATAATAAAAATATTTAAAACTAAAAGGTGCCTATAGGGCACCTTTTATGTATGGATAAGCTAAATTCAGTAATTTTGATTGTGCTTGGGCATTTGGATGAATCAAGTCATTTTGCATTAGTTGCTTTTGCCCAGCGACGCCATCAAGAAAAAACGGTAGCAATTTCACCTGATATTTTTGACTTACAGTTTTGTAGTTATTTTCGAATGCTTTGCTATAAGCCGTGCCATAATTGGGCGGAATCTTCATACCAAAAAGAATAACCTTGGCTTTTTGCTTCTGGCTTAATTGGACGAGCCGAGACAGATTTTTTTGAATCATTTGTGGTGGTTGACCACGTAAGCCATCATTCCCGCCTAATTCAATAACAACTACCTCGGGTTTATAAGTTTGTAAAAGTTTTGGTAATCGTGCCAAAGCGCCACTAGTGGTTTCCCCACTCACACTTGCATTGACCACTTTATGTTGTTTGGGATACTGTTGGTCTAAACGTTTTTGTAGTAATTGTACCCAACCTTGTTTAGGGTCTATTCCATAACCGGCACTAATACTATCTCCTAAAATTAAAATAGTTTTTGCCGAGACGAACATGGGCAACATGCTCAATGAAATGAGCAAGAGACTTTTAGAACCAAACAAATAAGATTTATACATTTGTGTTTCGACCCGAATACTCAATATATAGGACTGTTCACATCATGCCACAACCTATCATTGCTGCCCATCAAGTTACACAAACTATTCAGATTAACCAAAATCAATTTACGATTTTAAAAAATATTGATTTAGAGATTTATGAAGGGGAGCAGGTAGCAATTACAGGACGTTCTGGTTCAGGAAAATCAACTTTACTGGGTATTTTAGCGACTTTAGACCAACCCTCTGAAGGTGAGGTGTGGTTATGTGGTCAGGCGGTTCATGAGTTAACAGAAGAGCAACGTGCCCAAATCAGAATGCAGCATATTGGTTTTGTATTTCAGTCTTTCCAGCTTTTGCCGCAGTTAAGTGCACTTGAAAATGTGATGTTACCGCTTCGGTTACGTAAAGATTTTGATTATAAAATTGCTGAACAAAAAGCCTTAGATTGGTTGCATCGGGTAGGCTTAAGTCGTCAAGCTGAACAAACGCCTAAAGTTTTATCTGGCGGCGAGCAACAACGTGTGGCAATTGCTCGGGCCCTCATTGCCGAGCCACAAATTATTTTTGCCGATGAACCGACCGGAAACCTTGATGGTCAAACCGCCCAAGAAATTGAAACTCTTCTTTTTGATTTAAATCGAGAGCTTGGTACTACACTTATTTTGGTCACACATGATCGTAATTTGGCAGCACTTTGCCAACGACATGTCGAGTTAGATGATGGAAGACTAAAGACAGTACAGGGTGGTTAAACTATGCGTAATCTTCTCAGACCACTTTTGTTACAAAGCTTTCGTACCGGAGGCTTATATTTACTTATTATTGCGCTTTCACTTGCGATCAGTGCAACCACCGCTCTTAAGTTTAGTAATGACCAAGTTAAAAATGCGGTAAGTCTACAAGCAGCACAAATGTTAGCAGCCGATTTGGTTCTGTCGAATAATGAACCTATAGATGCAAAATGGCAAAAAAGGGCAGATCAGCTTGGCTTAAAGCAGACTAATGTGACCATGTTTAGTTCAATGGCACATACTCAAGATCAGTTTGTCATGGTCAATGTAAAAGCAATAGAACCTGCATTCCCATTAAGAGGAAAGCTTGAGATTGAGCCTATGGCGCGTGGTATCCAATCAGGTGAAGTATGGTTGAGTCAAAGGGCAGCCGATTTACTTAAAGTTAAACTAGGCGATATGGTATCTATTGCAGATGCGGCATTTCGCTTTAGTGGCGTGATTGTGCGAGATTCAAATCAAGAACTTGGTTTTTCTGGTTTTTCGCCTACTGTCATTATTCATCAAGCAGATATTGCTAAAACTCATGCAATTCAAACTGGTAGTAGAATCGATTATCGACTGTTAATGTCTGGTCAGCCTGAACAGGTTCAGTCATTTTCAAGGCAATTTAAGCAACAGCATCAACCTGCAAATGAACAGGAAGAAACCATAGGGTTACGTTTACGCGATGCCAGTGAATCAAATAGCAGATTATTACGTCCGTTAGAAAACCTAGATACCTTTTTGCAATTGGCCAATATTTTAACGATTTTATTGTGTGGTATCGCCATTGCTTTAACGAGTCAAAGATATGTTCAGCAAAACCAAGATCACATTGCTTTAATACGTTGTTTAGGTGCGAGTAAGTTTCAAATTTTATGGGCCTATATCGGGTTACTTTGTGTAGTCAGTGCAATTTCGATTGTGATCGGTAGTCTCTTAGGAATAATGATGGGCTATGGCTTGCTTGAGCTCATGCTACAACTGATTCCACAACTAGAGTTAAGTTTCTCTGTGGTTGGTTTTTTACTTGGTCCCTTACCAATTGCCATTTTTACCAGTGTAATTGTGCTACTTGGATTCATTTTGCCAAGCATTTGGGAGTTGTTAAATACTCCTCCCATCCGTGTTATTCGTGAGCAAGCCAAATCTCGAAAATCGTTATTCTTTATGTTCTTTGCGGGTATTACCAGTCTTGTTATTTTTAGCTTAGTTTTAAGTGAAAATTTAATGCTCAGTATTTGGGTACTAACAGCGATTATTCTGCTTTGCATTTTACTTTACACCGTTGTCTGGCTATTGCTTCGTGCTTTAAAAAAGATGAAAACCCGTTTGTCTTTTTATATTCGTTCAGCATCGCAAAGTGCCTTACAAATTACAGCACTGGCTTTGGGTTTAAGCCTCATTACCGTGTTAAGTGTATTAAGAACAGATTTATTAGAGCGTTGGCAACAGCAGTTACCGGAGGGTACACCTAACCAGTTTGTTTATGGCCTACCACCATTTGATTTAAAAGCTTTTGAGCAACAGTTAAAGCAAAATGGTTGGCAAAGAACACCGTTATATCCAAACATTCGTGGGCGGTTACTCGCAAAGAATGATATACCTTTTTCAGAAGAAGCCATAAAGCAAAATAATGCTTTACGCCGCGAATTAAATTTAACGCAGTCGAGTGCTTTACCAGATGACAATGTCATTACAAAAGGTCAAGCGGAATTTAATGCAGTAGGCCAAGTTTCAGTTGAGAGTAAAACAGCAGAAAGTTTAGGAATCCAGATTGGTGACAGGCTTACTTTTAGTTTGCCAGAAGGTACTTTGCAAGCTAAAGTTATAAATTTTCGGAGCGTTGAGTGGGAAAGCTTTAGTCCTAATTTTTTCTTTATTTTTTCACCTAAAACTTTAGATGAAAATGCTGGTAGTTACTTGGGTAGTTTTTATGTGCCTAAGCAAGATCAACCTAAAATGATTCATATGATTCAGCAATTCTCCAATACGGTTTTTATTGATGTTGATCGAATTTTAGATGAAGTAAAACGCTTAATGAACGTTCTAGTCAAAATCGTGACTGTGCTTGCAGCTTTAGTTGGCTTTTCTGGAATACTTGTTTTAATTGCTTGTTTAAATCTATTAATGGATGAACGCCGTCGGGAAGTGGCTTTGTTGCGTTCATTTGGTCTCTCTAAAAATAAAATGAAGCAGATGCTCAGTCTGGAAATTGGTTTTTTAGGTTTGTTAGCAGGCATTGTTGCCTGCTGTTTTGCCGAGGTAATTAGCGCTATTGCAAGTTATAAAATGAATATGGCTTTACAGTGGCATATTGAAATATGGTTGATTTTACCATTTGCCATGATGTTGCTTTGCGCTCTGATTGGCCGATATCGACTCGGTTATCTGTGTAATTTACCGCCACTACAAAGTTTACGTGAGCTGAACCAGATTTAAGTTAGGGGAGTATTTCTGGGTTCTGAATTAAAACCTCATGCCAAAGTGGAAGTAATGGTGAGTTAAGCTGATTACAGTAAACATAGAAGCCGACAGTCATGAAAAGTCCTCCCACTAACCCTAAGAATTTTAGGAGGCTTTTAAATTGAGTGCGGTAGCTTAAATACCAAATGAATGCGAGTAAGGCACCCATAATCATACCGCCGACATGTGCAGCATTATTAATACCTGTTGCGATAAAACCGAAAATAAGGTTAATCGCCATTGTTACCAGATATACTTTTTTATTGAGTATACGTACTTGATGTGGCAGAGGTGGAAATAAAGAAAGAACAGTTAATGCAGTACCTAATCCCATAATGGCGCCTGATGCTCCGGCACTTACATGGGGAAGCAGGCTCTGATCAAAATGTTGTAATAATTCATACCCATTTTGAATATTGATATAACTACTCAAAAGGCTGCCAAATACGCCTGCAAGCAGATACAGAATAATGAAATATGACCTGCTAAACAAAACTTCAGCAACATTGCCGAAAATATATAAGGCTCCCATGTTGAGCATAAGGTGAATAATACCAAAGTGAAAAAACACGCTGGTAAATAGACGTTCTGGCTGCCCAGAAAAAGTAAGTGGTGTAAAATCTGCACCCCAGCGAAGTGCATCTTTTATAGCTGGGTCACTAATGTCGACTCCAGATATAATTTGCCAGATGAATAAACCTACATTAATCGAGATCAGTAGGGCGGTCAGCCACCAAGCTTGTACATTGAGTTTACGATTAATGTGCGGAGGCTGAGATTGAGTCATGCTATGCTTTTGTTATATATGAACATGCTTTACAGCGTAACATGAAAAAAGTTGAATACAGGAGATCAAGACGAACATGAAAGCCTTTATTGTTCGCGTGTTGTTAATTTTTATTGGGGCAATTCTCCTTATTCAACTCTGGATTTTCTCAAGTTTGGTTTGGTGGCGTACACATGAAGTTGATACCACCATGTTTATGCGAATTGATTATTGGTCAGATCCATCTGAGCCGATCATTCATGAATGGCTTGACTATGATGATATTAGTGACAATTTCAAACATGCAATTTTAGCAGGGGAGGACGCAAAATTTATTCATCATCATGGTTTTGACTGGGATGGTATTCGTTTTGCGCTAGAGCGTAACAATGAGCAAGGAGAGGTTGTTGCTGGTGGTTCTACCGTATCTCAACAACTTGCAAAAAACTTGTTCTTATATAATAAACGTTCATTTATTCGTAAAGGCCAAGAAACTGTAGCGACATGGATGATGGAGCGCATGTGGTCGAAACGTCGAATTCTTGAGGTGTATATGAACTCTGTTGAATTTGGCAAAAATTTGTATGGCGTTGAAGCAGCAGCCCAATATTATTACGGCAAAAGTGCCAAAAGCTTAACGCGCGAACAAGCTGCTTTTTTAGCCGCGTTATTGCCTGATCCGAAATATTATCAAGATCATCGCAATGATCGTAAACTACAATATAGAAAACGCGTTATTTTACGTTATATGAATAGCACCCAGATTCCTGAATAACACTGTCTTAAAGATGTGTTATTTTTTTAGTTTTTATCAAATTGACATAATTTTGCAGCATACTATTTTGCAGAGATTTTGGTTGGAAAGAGATTAGGTTAGACATGAATACAGCGATTACAGCAACGACCCCAACAGAATATAGTTATAATGACCGTTATATTAATCGTGAATTGTCTATTCTTGACTTTCATTTGCGCGTATTGGAACAGGCCGTCGACCCTTTACATCCATTACTGGAACGAATGAATTTCTTACTCATTTTTTCGCGTAATTTAGATGAGTTTTTTGAAATTCGTGTAGCAGGTGTTATGGAGCAATTCGCTCTAGGCAATGAAAGTCGAAGCCCGGACGGTTTAACGCCAAGACAAGTCTTACAAAAAATCTCTGAAACTGCTCATGCTGCAATTGAGCGCCAATATCGTATTTTAAACGAAGAAATTTTACCTAAGTTACGTGAAGAAGATATCTGCTTTTTACGTCGTGGTGAATTAACACCAGCTCAATCAGCTTGGGTAAAAAAATATTTTCAGGAACAGGTTGCGCCTGTTTTAACTCCAATCAGTTTAGATCCAGCCCATCCATTCCCGCGTTTAGTCAATAAAAGCCTTAACTTTATTGTGACTTTAGAAGGTAAAGATGCGTTCGGGCGACAAATTGATTTGGCTGTTGTACCAGCCCCACGTTCATTGCCACGTGTTGTACGATTACCAGATGAGTTAACGGGTGGTAAAGAACATCATGTCATGTTGTCTGCAATTATTCATGAACATGTTTCAGACTTGTTCCCGGGCATGACTGCAACTGGTTGCTATCAATTCCGTGTAACTCGTAATGCCGATTTGGCACTTAATGAAGACGTTGAAGATTTGGCAAAAGCGTTAAAAGGTGAGTTAAGTTCACGCCGATTTGGTCGTGCAGTACGTTTAGAAGTAACCCAAAATTGTCCGCAGCATATTTATGAATATCTACTTGAAGAGTTCGACTTAAACGAAGAACAATTATATAAAGTTGATGGCCCTGTAAACTTGGCTCGTCTGGTTTCGAACTTTAAACGTCCTCATTTGCGTTACGACTCACACACGCCAGTCGTACCAAAAGTGTTTAAAAAGACCGAGAGTATTTTCTCGGCTATGCAAAAGCAGGATATTTTACTCCATCACCCATTTGAGTCTTTTGCACCTGTTATTCAATTACTCCGTGAAGCAGCACGTGACCCGCAAGTACTCGCAATTAAACAGACACTTTATCGTAGTGGCGCAGACTCGGAAATTGTTCAAGTTTTAGCAGAAGCTGCGCGTAATGGTAAAGAAGTGACAGCGGTAATTGAATTACGTGCCCGTTTCGATGAAGAGTCGAATATCGAAGTGGCTAATGTTTTACAAGAAGCAGGGGCAGTCGTTGTTTACGGTATTGTGGGTTATAAAACCCATGCCAAAATGATTATGGTGGTACGCCGTGAAAACAACAAACTGGTGCGTTATGTTCATTTAGGAACAGGTAACTACCATGCTATGAATGCTCGCATTTATACCGATTACGGCCTAATGACCACCGATAAAGACTTGTGTGAAGACGTACACCGTATTTTCCAAGAGCTCACGGGTATGGGTAAAATGGCAAAACTGAAAAAGTTACTCCATGCACCTTTTACTCTGCATGCTCAGCTCATCAACTTTATTGATGAAGAAATTGCCAATGCAAAGGCTGGTCGTAAAGCCCAAATTATTGTCAAGGTAAATGCTTTAACTGAAGTTCAGCTTATTAATAAATTGTATGAAGCTTCTCAAGCAGGGGTGCAGGTAGATCTCATTATTCGTTCGATTTGCTGTTTACGTCCGGGATTACCAAATTTATCGGAAAACATTCGGGTACGTTCAATTGTAGGCCGTTTCCTTGAACATACTCGAGTTTATTACTTTAGTAATAATGGCGATGCTCGTATTTACTGTTCAAGTGCGGACTGGATGGATCGTAACTTATTTAATCGTGTTGAAGCATGCTTCCCAATTGAAGATCCTGCTTTGAAAAAACGTATTTATCAGCAAGGACTCCTTAATTATTTACAAGATAATCAGCAAGCTTGGTTATTACAGGGCGATGGTACATGGGTACGTGCCCAGCCTGCCGCAGGCGAAAAATTGCATAATGCTCAAAGAGAATTATTAGAAACTTTTAAATAAAAAATTATTTTTAAAAAAGCCGACATCATGTCGGCTTTTTAATTAACTGAATTTCATAATAATTTAATTAATTTTTCTAAATGGTTGTAGGATAAACGGCAATAATTTGAATTAAGGCAATATGTTTGAAAAATATGTGATTCTTTACATAAAACATTGAATTTTAAAAATATACAAATCACAAGAAATCTACTTTAATACGCCGCATTAAATATACTTAACTTTGGTAAGTGAATAATATGCAAGACTTTATTAAAAGTTTATTTATTAGAATATTTTTGGGGTTAATGCCAGTGACTGCTTATGCGGATCAGAAGTGCTATGGAGATATTATTGTATTTCAGAAATTTGATGATCAAATGATATATCCTTATTTTATACATCCTTCTAGAGAGAAAAATAAGAAGAATGAAACACAAAATAAGACAATCGTGATTCAGAAAAGAAAACTTACTCAAGAGGAATTGTTAGCACAAAAGAAAATTGACGATAATCAGTTAAAAAAAATTGAAGAAAAGAAAAATATTGAGAAGAAAAAGCAACTTGATGCAGCGGTCGCGAAAGAAATTTTAGAAAACGGTGAAAAAAAATGGATGGTGCAAGTTGCTTTGGCACCTAATCAAAATAAAGCGAATATGATTCAGTCCCAATTACAGGCTAAAGGGTATAAAGTTGTTACCAGCCCAACCACAAAAGGAATACGAGTCATGGTCGACCCTGCCAATGATTACGCAATTGCACAAATTATTCGAGAAAAAATAATTGCAGATGATAGCTTGGATTTGAGATCGGCTTGGGTATTTAAATGGGCTTCTCTAACAGTACAGTAAAATAAAAAGGAGTCCGAAGACTCCTTTTTTTATTCATGTAAGTTTGTGGTAATTTTCTGCATGATTTGCAGAAGAACATCAAACTCACTTTGCAACGGCGTACTTTTACGAGTAACAAGTGCTAAAGTACGGCTAGGTGCGTCTTCAATTGGTTTTGCAGTAATCTGATCATTAAATTTGATCATACTATTTTCAATTGCGATTTCTGGTAAAAGAGTAAAGCCTAAATCGGAAGAAACCATCTCAACCAATGTTGGTAGAGAACTTGCTTTTAAGCGGTTATCGTTTTTACGTTCACCAATTGGACAGGCACTTAATACGTGATCACGTAAACAGTGGCCTTCTTCAAGCAAAATAAGACGTGATAAATCGAGATCATCAAGAGAATTTGCTTGAAGTGCATTTGTATCTTGCTTACTACAAACAAGATATAAATTTTCTTTTGAAATTTCAGCTACTTTTAAACTTCTTGTGTCAAAAGGTAGGGCAAGGACAATCATGTCCAAATTACCATGTTCTAGGCGCTCCACAATCTTCTCACTTTGAGCTTCATGTAAATGCAACTGAATCTTCGGTAATTGTTGATGCACTTCATCAAGTAACCGTGTCAGGATAAAAGGTGCAATTGTTGGAATAACACCCAAATGAAGATCACCTGTTAATGGTTCACTCATTTCACGGCTTAAACGCATTAAATCCTGAGCATCTGCTAGCAATACACGGGCTCGAGCAACAACTTGCTCACCTAATGGCGTTAAACGCACATTCTGACGGTCACGCTCAACCAGAACGCCACCTAGTAGCCTTTCCAGCTCCATAATGCCGCCCGATAAAGTCGATTGGGTAACAAAAGAGCGACGTGCTGCTTCAGTAAAATGCAAAGTTTCCGACAACGTAACTAAATATGATAGCTGTCTTAGTGAGGGTAATGCAGCCATAGTGTCCTAGTATGATGATTTAAAGTGATGCGCAAATAAACCGCTAAGCTGTGGAATAAAATGGGCAGGGATATCATGCCCCATTCCATCAATTAATTCAAACTTAGCACCGGAAATTGCTTTTGCTACGGCCTTACCGTGACTCGGTGGAAGTAAGCGGTCACGAGAGCCATGCAAGACTAAAGTGGGTTGCTTAATTTCACGGTCCAGTTGCAGTAAGGAACCTGTACATAATATTGCTAAAAACTGTTGAAGTACACCAGCAGGATAGTAGCTACGTTGATAAAGTTTTCTTGCAGTTTGAACGGCTTCAATATGGTTAATATAGCCAGGGGAACCAATCAATTGGAATAATTTTAAACTGTGATTTACAATTCCTTCTTCATCACGTGATTCTGGCTTGCCAATCAAGCTTAAAAGTTGCTTAGGGAACGGTGGCGGTAGAAACGGTTGATTATTACTGGTAAACATCAAACCTAATTTTTCTACTTTTTCCGGATATTTTGCAGCGAGAATCTGGGCAATCATGCCACCCATTGAGGCACCAATCACATGTGCTTTGCTTACTCCTAAACGGTCGAGAAGCATAGAAACGTCATCTGCCATATCATAAAGCGTATAAGGCGCACCCTGATTTCTTAGCCCTAAAGCAAAACGTCCCATCAATTTCATGGTATTTAAACGTTTACCTTGATGGCGGACTTTTGAAGAAAGGCCAATATCACGGTTATCAAAACGGATAACACGAAAACCTTGATCAATGAGTGATTTGCAGAAAAAGTCCGGCCAAAATAGCATTTGGGCACCTAAACCCATAATCAGCAAAATAGTCGGATGTTCTGGTTTTCCACCTACTTCTACATGTAGCTCGATACCATTGCCTAAATTGACTTTGGTTTCCTGCATAAATGGAGTGTACGGTGAAATACTAAATTGTAAGGCGCTATTCATGTTATGCATTCCTTGAGGGAATACTCAAGATCATGAGCATTCCCAATTTAAACCTTATGCTTGGGCAGGAATAAGATCTGGAACAAGCTTAGTTAAAGTTAAACGTTGCTTGCCTGCTGTTGCACCTAACAATACGAAACCACGCAATGTTCCTTCATTGTCAATTGCTTTGGCAAGCATACCATCGTCGAATTCTTCAGTTTCCCAATTTACATCCACATCAACTGGTGCCGGTAAAACTGTAAGCGGTGCAGCCGGAGTTTTTACCGCAACCGGCATAGCAGGGTAATGTACATTTGTTTGTTGACCACTTAATGTTTTTGCTAGAGCGCGGGCTTGTTGCATAATTGGCATTACATATGGAAGCAGGGTACCGTTAACTTCCGCACAGTCACCAATCGCATAAATATCTGCTTGATTGGTTTCAAGTAAACTATTGGTAATCACACCACGGCTGGTTTGAATATTTGCGCTTTGAGCAAGAGAAATATTCGGTTGTAAGCCAATCGCTGAAAGCACAATATCAGCAACCAAAGTCTGACCATTTGCCAATGTAACCGCGTAATCTTCACCGTTATTGATTTTACTGACTTTTTCAACGGTTGTGCCTAAGGCAAATTTAACACCCGCTTCTTCAAGATTCTGCTGGAATGCTGAAGCAATGTGTGAAGGTAATAAACGGCCTAATGGTTGAGGCGCTAAATCAATTACCGTTACATCATATTCACTATGAAGTAAGTCATTGGCAAATTCACAACCAATCAAACCAGCACCCAAAATCACAACACGTTTATCTTTGCGCTGAGCAAGGTTTTCACGGAAGGTACGATAATCAATCAGTGAGTTCACCACATGAATGTCATCACTACCATCACCTGCAATTGCAAGACGAATCGGGTTAGCACCGACAGCTAAAATTAATTTTGAATAGGGTTGCTGAGAAATAACGCCGTCTTTTTCTAGAACAAGTTCATGACGCTCAGCTAAAATTTCTTTCACCCAAGTAAAAGGTTCAATACGCATATTGAGTTGGGCACTCATTTTTGCAGCATCACCTAATGGAATCTGTTCTGGGGCTTTTTTTCCTGCAAAAGCGTTGGATAAGGTTGGTTTTGCATAGTTCACCGCATCATCCGCACAAATCATCACAAGTTCTTGCTCTGGGTTAAGCTTACGGAATTCACGTGCTAAGGTATAACCCGCCATGCCTGATCCGATAATGACGATTGGATGCATTTTTTTCTCCAGAATTAGAATTGTTAATTTAAAACGGTGATTGGTGATATATAAAAAAGACCATGTAAATCATGGCCTTTTAATTTAAGACATTAGATTTCGATCATTTCGAAGTCAGCTTTTGAAACGCCACAATCAGGGCAAGTCCAGTCATCAGGGATATCTTCCCATTTTGTTCCAGCTGCAATGCCGTCTTGTGGCCAACCTTCTGCTTCATCGTAAATCCATCCACAAACGATACATTGATATTTTTTCATGAGACTCTCCGCACTGATAAGTTTGCTCAAAGCTGCCTTTCAGTAAAACTATTCCATCTATTAATAATGTAACTACGATCCGCTCAATAATAACTAATGTCGCTTTGATCGGATATCAAATTTTTACGCAGTTCTACATTTAAAGTAAAGCATATAAGGGAGTTTAATCATTCATAAGCAAAGATGAATGGCATATCGAGACAAATAAATGGTTATTTAGGCAAAAATTCAACATAAACACATAATAAATCATATGTTTTTAAGAGTTTATTCATGCAAGGAGACGGTGAGTGATATGAAGGGTTACAAAAAGAGCAAAGCATTTATATAAATAAAGTTCTTAAAAAAGTAATCTGGTTAATAAATGGACAAATAAATTAATGCTTATATAAAACAGAAAAGTTTATTGAACATTTAATTAACGGAGAAAAAGGAATTCGAATATGGAAACTCTAATATATGAAGTAGAAATTAATGCCCCTATAGAAAAAGTATGGGACGTACTCTGGAATAGTGAGACCTATAATGCATGGACGAAATTCTTTGCTCCAGATTCTTCAATGCGCACAGATTGGAAAGTCGGTGGTAAAACATATTTTCTAGACGGAGAAGGAAATGGAATGGTTTCGACCATTGAAGAAATGAAAAAGCCTGAAGTACTAATTTTTAAACATTTAGGAATGATTAAAGACGGGAAAGAAGACTTAGAAAGTGAAGAGGTGAAAGGCTGGAGTGGTTCGCTAGAAAAATATTTTTTAAGTCAAAATGGGGGTACTACAACGGTAAAAGTAGAATTAGCCACCTTACCTGAGTACATCGGTATGTTAAAAAGTGGCTTCGTTCAAGGCTTTGAAGCTGTAAAACAAATGGCTGAAAAATAAGTTTCTGTAATTCGATTTGTTATCTTTTTACATAATAAGTTTTTTGAAAATTATGTGTCATACGTAAATTCAAGCAAAATATTTTTTATGAATTTTGGTAATGAGATCATTAAGACGAGAAGGATAAGCAAGACGATGATGGCCTCCGTCATAAGTTTCTATTGTCATATATGGTGACAGCTTTTCCTGTACTTGATACATATCAAGTTGCTCGTCTCCTAACTCTAAATAGGCCATTTTAGGGTTAGAGTGGTCAAGATCTTCGTCACAAAGGTGAGGGTAATCATTACGAAAATTAGGTGTAAGGCTTGGGTTGGCAACAATAACAGCTAATTTATGTTGAGCTGCAGTTTTCAAAGCCCAATAACCGCCGAGGCTATGACCGACTAACAAATCAGGTTTAATTGTTTCAATCGCTTGATGATAAAAGTCTTTAACTGAGGCATAACTTAGGTTGCGATAATCAACATCAATACAAAATTTTTCAGGATGTAAAATGGCATGAAATTTTGTTGATTCACGAGAAGAATCCAAGCCATGTAAAAATAGAATTTTCATTATTTACTACACAATCTCATAGATAAAATAAAAGGCAAATAGGGCCTTTTCAAATCGAGGTTATTTGGATTTTTTTATATTTTACTCAAACCTAAAAAAAATGAACTTAGCGATTGGTCTAAGTAATTTTTATCATTCAATGTCCACTCAGATTGATGGATTGGACTTTTTTCGTTTTTGTTTGATTGAAATCGTTCGAAAAACCTCAGCAATCTGTTAAGCTATGCCACTTCATTTTTACTTAACCGAGGCAGAGATGACGCAACAAAACGCTCAATCGACTTCTGAACCAACTATTTCCGAAAACGATTTAATTGCACAGCGTCATGCCAAATTAAAGCAAATTCAAGATGTTGCAAAGGAAACTGGAAAGAGTCCTTGGCCAAATACATTCAAACGTGAACATTACGCTGCTGACTTACAAGAACAATTTAAAGATCAGTCTAAAGAACAAATCGAAAGCGCTGAACATGTTTATGTAAAAGTTGCTGGCCGTGTCATGTTAAACCGTGGTTCTTTCATGGTGATTCAAGACATGACTGGTCGTATCCAATTATATGTTGACCGTAAAGGTTTACCAAAAGATACGCTTGAAACTATTAAAGGTTTAGATCTGGGCGATATTATTGCTGCTGAAGGTTATATCGGTCGTTCTGGCAAAGGTGACTTATATGTACACCTTGAAGGTTTTGAACTTCTTACAAAATCGCTTCGTCCATTGCCGGATAAATTTCATGGTTTGAATGACACAGAAGTTAAATATCGTAAGCGTTATCTTGACTTAATTGTGAATGAAGAAACGCGTAAGACTTTTGAAATTCGTGCCAAAGTCGTTGCTGGTATTCGCGCATTTTTAACTAATGAACGTTTCATGGAAGTTGAAACGCCAATGATGCATGTGATTCCGGGTGGCGCATCTGCACGTCCGTTTGAAACGCATCATAATGCTTTAGATATGCCATTATTCTTGCGTATCGCACCTGAGCTTTATTTAAAGCGTTTAGTAGTGGGTGGTTTTGAGCGTGTGTTCGAAATTAACCGTAACTTCCGTAATGAAGGGGTGTCAACACGTCATAACCCTGAATTTACCATGATCGAGTTTTATCAGGCATATGCTGATTATAAAGACTTGATGGCTTTAACTGAAAACATGCTTGAAAAGTTAGCCCTTGATATTTTAGGTACAACTGATGTGCCTTACCAAGGTGAAGTATTCAGCTTTAAAGGGCCATTCAAGAAAATCTCTATGTTTGATGCGATTTTGGAGAATAATCCGCAGTTCACGCCTGAAAATGTAGGCGATCGTGAATTCCTTGCAAAATTTGTTCGTGAGGAATTAAAAGAAGAAGTTAAACCTGGTTTTGGTTTAGGTAAGCTTCAAACAATCGTATTTGAAGAAACGGTTGAGACTAAACTTCGTCAGCCTACTTTTATTACTGAGTACCCAGCAGAGACTTCTCCACTTGCTCGCCGTAATGATGATAATCCGCACATTACTGATCGTTTTGAGTTCTTTATTGGTGGCCGTGAATTGGCAAACGGCTTTAGCGAGTTAAATGATCCGATTGATCAGGCTGAACGTTTCCAAGCGCAAGTTGCTGAAAAAGATGCTGGTGATGATGAAGCAATGCATTACGATGCAGAGTTTGTTGAAGCACTTGAATATGGTTTACCTCCAACAGCGGGTGAAGGTATTGGTATTGACCGTTTGGTTATGCTTTTTGCAGACGCACCAAGTATTCGTGATGTAATTTTATTCCCGCATATGCGTCGTAAAGAAGGTTAATTTAATCTTCAATGTAGAAAAAGGCAGTTTATACTGCCTTTTTTATTAACTATTTATATATAAAATACTTAAGTTATAGAAAACTTAAAACACCGTTAAAAAATGTAATTGCACAGTTTAACAATTGCAAATTTGCGATAAAAAAATTAATGTGTTGCTCATAAATAACTTTGAGAATTGTGCTGACATGTTTTTAAGAAAAACACTTTCGATTGCATTATTAGCAACTGCTTCATCGGCTGTTTTTGCACAAGGTTTAGTGCTTAATAATGATGATTTACGTACCGACTTAAACTGGTTGAATCAACAAGGTGTTATTAACATCAGCACTTCTACTTGGCCATTAAGTGGTGATGAAATTCAAAGAGCGCTCTCTCAAGCTAAAGTGACTCATCCAGCACAGCAAAAAGTTATTAATTCAGTACTTAATGCATTAAAAGCGGATAACAATACAGTTAAAGTGGGTGCTTTTGCTGAATCTGATATTAAAAATATTCCTCAAGCATTCGGTGATAACCAAAAATCACAGTACCAAGGTTCATTAGAGTTTAATGCTGGTGGTGAAAATTGGGATGCAAAAATCCGTGTAAACGCAGAAAAAGACCCTCAAATTGATAGTGGACATGACGTTAATGTCGAAGGTTCATATGTCGCTGGTAAACTCTGGAACCAATGGATCGTTGCAGGTCAAATTCCAACATGGTGGGGACCTGGACATGATGGTAGCTTAATCCGTGGCGATGCAAGTCGTCCTGTGTATGGCGTGACGGCACAAAGAGCTGTACAAAATGCTTTTGAGACAAAATGGTTATCTTGGATTGGACCTTGGCAATATCAAGCATTTGCTGGTCAATTAGATGATTATAAAGCGGTCCAGGATGCTAAATTAATCGGATTACGTTTAACTGCACAACCATTACCCTATTTAGAACTAGGTGCTTCACGTACAATTCAGTGGGGAGGAGATGGACGTTCGGAAAGTTTTAGCTCTTTATGGGATGCTATTAAGGGCAACGATAATGTCTATGGCGATACTGAAAATCCATCAAACCAATTGGCTGGATTTGATGGGCGTTTATTATTGCAACCTCTTTTAAATATCCCAGTAAGTCTTTATGGTCAATATGTTGGTGAAGATGAAGCTGGACTACTTCCTTCTAAAAAAATGTATTTAGCAGGAGTCGACTATTCTTCTAGCTATAATAATATGCCATATCAACTTTATGCAGAATGGGCGGACACGCGTACTAATGGGGATGTAAAGAGTATCTCTTATACGCATTCGGTTTATAAAGATGGTTATTACCAACATGGTTTCCCATTAGGTCACGCGATGGGTGGCGATGGACAAATGTATTCTGTGGGTGGTGATATCCGCTTTGACGTGATGAACCGTTTAAGCGGTCGTGCTATGGTGGTTAAAGTTAACCAATCTAACTTGGCAATTAATAAAGCATTCCCTAAAGATGATGAAATTAAAGCGCTTGATTTAACTTGGACACATTACATCAAACCTGATCTTCCATTAAAAATTAATGGTTGGGTAAGTGATTCTGACTTGGAAGGTAATGATGCGGGTGCATCGATTGGAGTAGAAATTCCTCTAGAGCGTAAAATGTTTGGTTTCTAATTTTTAGTTAACCTTATAATAAGAAAGAGAGGCTACAGAGGCTTCTCTTTTTTTATGGTTTTTAAAGAAATCTAAAGACTAGAACATGATTTGCTTAAGTCGACTACACAAGCTAGGATTACAAAGTTGTATAAGTGAATCAGCATATTACATGTATATGATGAATTTGAATATCAATATGAAAAAACAAGCAAAAGAAATCGGTTTTAAATCACTATAATGCATAACTAATGCTATAAGCCATATAAAGGCTTGTGGTTGGACTATTTATCACGAAAAATTGGAGTTGTTATGGCACTCGTTCCTCCACATGGTCTTCTAAGTGGTGGTGTAATACCGCTTCTAGATTTTATGGGCAAAATGGATAGAGAAGGGCGTGTTCATGACTGAATCAAGACTTACACATCTCAAGCAACTTGAAGCTGAGAGTATTCATATTATCCGTGAAGTAGCCGCAGAATTTGAAAATCCAGTCATGCTTTACTCAATTGGTAAAGACTCGGCTGTGATGCTTCATCTTGCATTGAAGGCATTTTATCCTGCAAAACTTCCTTTCCCTTTATTACATGTAGATACGGGCTGGAAGTTTAAAGACATGATCGCGTTTCGCGATAACATGGCAAAAACTCATGGTTTTGATTTAATTGTTCATCAGAATAAAGAAGGCCGTGAAGCAGGAATCAACCCATTTGATCATGGCAGTTCGAAATATACGGATATTATGAAAACCCAAGCTTTAAAACAGGCTTTGGATAAATATCAGTTCGATGCTGCTTTTGGTGGGGCGCGCCGTGACGAAGAAAAATCACGTGCGAAAGAGCGTGTGTATTCATTCCGTGATAGTAAACATCGTTGGGACCCTAAAAACCAACGTCCTGAACTTTGGAATCTTTACAACGGTAAAGTGAACAAAGGCGAAAGTATTCGTGTATTCCCGTTATCAAACTGGACAGAGTTGGATATCTGGCAATATATCTATTTAGAAAATATTCAAATTGTTCCTCTTTATTTCTCTGCTGTTCGTCCTGTGGTTGAGCGTAGTGGTACGCTAATCATGGTTGATGATGAACGTATGCGCTTAAAAGAGGGTGAAGTTCCACAAATGAAGTCTGTACGTTTCCGTACGCTTGGCTGTTATCCATTAACAGGTGCAGTTGAGTCTGAAGCTGATACATTGCCAGAAATTATTCAGGAAATGTTGTTGGCAACAAGTTCTGAGCGTCAAGGTCGTATGATTGACCATGATGAAGCAGGCTCAATGGAAAAGAAAAAGCAAGAAGGCTATTTCTAAGACAGTTTCTAAATTTGTGGAGTTTGAGCAATGTCTCATCAATCAGACTTAATCAGCCAAGACATTCTGGCGTATTTAAAACAACATGAACAAAAAGACCTTTTGCGCTTTTTGACTTGCGGTAACGTAGATGATGGTAAAAGTACCTTAATTGGTCGTTTACTTTACGATTCAAAATTGATTTATGAAGATCAATTGCAAGCTGTAACACGTGACAGTAAGAAAGTGGGCACAACAGGTGATGCACCAGACTTAGCACTACTTGTAGATGGTTTGCAGGCTGAGCGTGAGCAGGGTATTACCATTGATGTTGCTTATCGCTATTTTTCGACTGAAAAGCGTAAATTTATTATTGCTGATACACCGGGCCATGAACAATATACTCGTAACATGGCAACAGGTGCATCGACTGCTGATCTTGCAATCATCCTGATCGATGCGCGCTATGGGGTACAAACTCAAACTCGTCGTCATACGTTTATTGCGAGTTTGCTTGGAATTAAAAATATTGTTGTTGCCATTAATAAAATGGACTTGGTTGAATATTCATCTGAACGTTTTAATGAAATTCAGGTTGAATATGATGCGTTCGTGAGCCAATTGGGTGATCGCCGTCCAGCCAATATTTTATTTGTTCCAATTTCTGCTTTAAATGGTGATAACGTTGTAAATCCATCAGCTCATACTCCTTGGTACAAGGGGCAAACCTTAATGAGTATTCTTGAGTCTGTGGAAATCAACCGCGAGTCAAGTAAACATGAATTCCGTTTCCCTGTTCAATATGTAAACCGTCCAAATCTCGACTTCCGTGGCTTTGCGGGTACAGTTGCATTAGGTGAAATTAAAGTTGGTGACGAGATTGTGGCGTTGCCTTCTGGTAAGCGTTCTACAGTTAAGGAAATTGTTACTTTTGACGGTAATCTTGAGCAGGCAGTTGCGGGTCAGGCAGTCACCTTAACGTTAAATGATGAAATTGATATTAGTCGCGGTAATGTCTTAGTACGCGCAGGCGAGCAACCATTAATTTCAAGAAGTGTTCGTGCTTCAGTGGTATGGATGAATGAACACCCACTTGTAAAAGGTAAGTTGTACAATATTAAGATTGGTACACAAACTGTTCCAGCAAAAGTGACTAATATTAACTACCGTGTAAATGTGAATACGCTCGAACACACTCAAGTAGAAGAGCTTGAGTTAAATGCGATTGCAGATGTTGTCGTTGAGTTTGATGCTCCAGTCGTGTTTGACCGTTATCAAGATTCACGTTACACAGGTTCATTTATTTTTATTGACCGTTTAAGTAACGTAACTGTTGGCGCGGGCATGGTAGAAGCCGCGGTAGAGTGGACTGCTCATAGTAATCCTGTTACTGCTGAAGATCGTGCTGCTCGTTTAGGTCAAAAACCTGCTGTTATTGGTGTTTCTGCACAGTTAATTGAAAAAGCTCAAGCTTTAGAAAGTTTGCTGATTCAGCAAGGTGTAGTTGCGATCGCGAAAACAAGCTTAACAGCTGAGCAATTGGTTCTATTACGTGAGACGGGTGTTATTATTATCACAACCGCTGTGGATGGTACAGATACCGAGATAACTGCTGAAACGGTAGAAGAAGCAGTAGAGAAAATTGTGGAATTAGTTCGTCTTTAATAGATTGAAAATAAGTTCTAAAAACCCGCGTAAGCGGGTTTTTTATTAAGTTTAGAAAACATTTTGAGCTTTTAAAGTTAAATATTCTCTTAAATCTTTAGGGTAGCTCTGAATCATTTTTAAAAATATATCTCGATCACCTTGATATAAGGCGCGTGTTGCTTCCTCGTAATTTGGCATATTGCCTAACATAGCAGACATAAAGCGGTCGATGGCTTGTTTGGCTAGCATAATATTGCCTTCAGAATGTGGGTTATTTAACTCTTTATCAATTAACTTGCGAATCACTGCTGATGCACTTGCACTTTGTTGATCTAACCAATCCCAATGTTTTTTCTGTAAAGTGATTTCACGTGAAATTACTCCAAGTTTAGGTCGTCCAACTTTTTTAATTTCTTCCGGTTCAGCATAACGTTGTTGAAGTTCTTGTTCCGAACCAGAAAGATCAAGATCAATTTGTTGACCTGTTTGATCATTAAAAATCAGAATATTTTCTGTTGTTTTAGGAAGAGTTTTTAGTTGCTTTGCAAGTTCAACAAGGGAGTCACTCGCAATAAGCGTGCTTCCAGTGAAAGCAGTATAGGTGATTTTAGTATTCATTTTAGTCGCATATTTTTATCTGGGTAAAATAATATTATCAGGGTAAAAATAATTTGGCAAATGGTAAAAATCATAACCAAAGAATTAACTGATTTTATGAGTGCAGTCTCTGAGATTAGGACTATAAAATAGTCAAGATAATAGGCTATTTAAAATTTTACTCTGCTTTAGTATCGCTTTTATGAGAGAATACGCCTTTAGTTGTATGTATAGAGACTCCTATGTTTGAGCAATCTCCTGAATCTTTAAGCGATATCGAAATTTTAGACATTTTACAGTCGATGAAAAAAGATAAGCTAGATACGGAAGCAAATGAGATCATCCGTAACGGGGGAAAAGCAGGACGTCAGGAAGCGCATAAGCTGGCTTTGGTGGCACTAAATACAAATTTTGAAGAGAAGTTTGTAGAGGCAGTTACTCTTGCACTAGGTTTAAATACAGCTCAAGCTAAAAAAATTCGCTATAAAAAAGATCGAATTCGTATTTTAAAAGCGCGTGGTATTGATTATCTTGCTATTGATGGTGCAGAGACAGCGCAAGTTTTGGCACAAATTTCACAAGCAATTGTCCGAGAAGATGCAATAGTTACTCATGACTTGCATAATATTTTCCCATTTTGGAAAGAAGGCTTTCCAATGGTGCAATTTGATAATGCCTATAAAATTTTACAAGAAGATATTAGCTTGCACTTTCATGCGTTCTTAGATGCCATGATTGAGTATGTAAATAAATAAAAAATAAAAAATAAAAGCCCCGATAGGGGCTTTTATTTTTATAGTAGAGCAGAATTACATCGTACTAAAAAGTGGGAAAACACCAATCACTAAAGCTGTACCCATCAATACCATACAAGTGATAAATGCCCACTTAAAAGTGAACTTTTGATGGTCTGCAAAGTCGACTTTAGCAAGGCCGCATAACAAGTAAGTTGATGGAACAAGTGGTGATAATAAGTGTACAGGTTGGCCTACAATAGAAGCACGTGCAATCGCTTCTGGGCTAATACCATAATGTGAAGCAGCTTCAGCAAGAATAGGTAATACACCATAGAAGAATGCATCATTTGACATAAAAAAGGTCAATGGCATGCTTACGAAAGCTGTAATCGGTGCGAGATATGGGCCCATACTTGCAGGAATCATTGCGACAAATTCTTTAGACATTGCTTCAACCATGCCTGTGCCAGATAAGATACCTGTAAAAATACCTGCCGCAAAAATTAAACCTACAACAGCCAAGATACTGTCTGCGTGCATAGCGATACGTTTTTTCTGCATATCAACATCAGGATAGTTGATGAGCATTGCAATACAGAACGCCAGCATGAATAACACTGACATCGGTAAAATACCTTTGATCAATGCAATCATAAGAAGAATGGTGAGTACCATATTTACTTTACGTAAATGTGGACGAGTTGCTTCTGGATCTTTTGAAACTGTAATGTTATCACCATGGTGACTTTCAAGCTCAATCACGCCTAAACGTTTTTGCTCATAGCGACCATATAAATATGCCAAGAAGAATAACCAGCCAATACTAATCACCATTGGAAGAATCATTGGTACAAAGATATGGCTTGGGTCAACTTGGAGTGCACTTGCTGCACGGGCAGTAGGGCCACCCCATGGGGTCAGGTTCATTACACCACTACATAACAACATAAGTGCTGTCATGATCAGTGTATTCATACCGAGGCGTTGATAAAGAGGGAGCATGGCTGCCACGCAAATCATGTAAGTGGTTGAGCCATCGCCATCAAGAGAGACTAATGTAGTTAAAAAAACAGTCCCTAATGTAATTTTTAGGGGATCACCTTTAACTTTTTTCAAAATCCATTTAACCGGAGGATCGAAAAGACCTGCATCGATCATTAAGGCAAAATATAAAATTGCAAATAATAGCATTACGCCAGTAGGCGCAAGTTTTTTGATGCCATCTAGCATCATTTCACTGAGACCTTTAAGCTCGATATGGCTCAAGCTTTCAAAGTAGTGACCAAGGCCCCAAGCAATAAGAGAAAAAATAAATGGGATGAGAATTAAAGCAATAATAGGGCTTAAACGTTTGGACATGATTAAATACATGAAGCATAAAATCATGCCAACACCAAGTAATGTCAGCATACAATCAATCCTTTGCCTTTAGTTTTACTGAACAAGTTTATTCAAAAACTCTGACCTCGATTATTCTTATGAATTTTTATTAAAAAGACAAATAATATATTTAGTTTATTTGGTTAATATATATTCACTTGGAAAGGTATATTTTGAAGAAATACTGAACATATATAATAATGGTATAGTCTATTTATAATGTATAGTGCTTATTATATATACTTATAAAACCTTTATCATGTTTGAAATTATCATGTATTTTTAAAAATTATATTCTGTTTGAATACTGAAATGAGAAGTATACCCATTTACAAAGCTTCTACTCCCTAAGTTACATAACGAAAGTGAATCTGTAAATCTTTTATGTGCAAAATTTTATTTTAATTCAATTTAATTTTTTTATTTTAATGAATGAGTTAATTTATATATTTGAAATTGTGATTAGGATAATTAATTTAACTTTTAATATAAAATTATTTAAAAATAATAATTATCTTAAAAGGAATAAATTATTTATCGAAAAAATATCCTGCATTTGCAGGATATTTTGCACCAAAATAAATCAATTTTCATCAGGTGGAGATGGTAAATCATTTTTTTCTAATACACGTGTTACTAATAGCTGATCAATTTTAAAATGGTCTACGTCAACAACTTCAAATTTATAACCACCAAATTCAACAAAGTCGGCTGGACGAGGAATTTTGCGTAAACGGTACATCATGAAACCAGCTAATGTTTCATAATTCTCTTCATCAGGTAGTTCATCCATTTCAAGCGCGTGCTTAAGATCTTCAATAGGTGTACTACCATCAATCAGCCAAGAATTATTATCACGTTTAATAATTTGCTGTTCTTCTTCCATAGGGGTAACCCAATCCCCCATAACAGTAATCATGATATCGCTTAGCGTAATTACCCCAACGACAAGCGCATACTCATTAATTACAACAGCAAACTTTTCTTTTGTTGAGCGGAAGCGATCGAGTAATTCTGATAGTGTTAAAGTATCAGGTATCATTAGAACCGTACGAATAGTCGATTCATTGAGCTGGGTTAAAGATTGGTTGTTTAAAATACGTACAAGAATATCCTTCGCATCTACATAGCCAATCACTTGATCAATATTTTCATTACAAACCAGAAATTTGGAATAAGGATATTCTGCCAATTTTTGGCGAATGCTATCTTCATGTTCATTAAGCGTAAAATAAACAACATTTTCACGCGTTGTCATACTTGATGGAACGGTACGTTCTTCAAGCTCAAATACGTTTTCAATAAAGTGATGTTCTTGTTTTTGTAGTACACCTGCTTGAGCACCTGCATCCATCACTGCCGAAATATCATCAAAAGTAATATTGTCTTCGCGTGTGGTATTTACTTTAAACAAGCGGAATAGCAAATTGGCAATTGCATTAATTCCCCATGCTAGAGGCTTACAGATTTTGATAAAAATCTGAATAGGGTTAATTACACTAATTGCAATTTTTTCAGGTGCGATCATTGCCAAGCGCTTTGGCATTAAATCGGCGAATAAAATAAACAAAGAAGTTACCAATGTGAAAGATAGGGCGAATCCAATAGTTTGCGTCCAAGGTCCTTCATAGAAACGGTCAACTAAGTTCACAAAAAAAGGACGAAACGCAGCTTCACCCAATATACCGCCTAAGATTGCAACAGCATTTAAGCCGATTTGGGACGCTGCAAAAAAGTCTGCAGATTGTTCTTGTAAATCAAGTACTTTTTGAGCACGTTCTTCGCCAGCTTCGGCTAAAATCTTTAACTTTACTTTTCTGGCACCAGCTAGAGCAATTTCAGTTAAAGATAAAAAGCCTGCTGCGATGATGAGCAGTACGATGATAATGATATTTTGAAAGAGACTCACAAATCACCCGAGGATCATCATTATTATGACTATGTTTTAACACAAAAAAGCGCTGAGGTAATCAGATTGATTGCTCAGCGCTTAAAGATAATGTTTGAAAGAGACAATTAAATTAAAACTTATTTAATAGTGGGAAAATTGTGAATTATTGGTTAGGAATTCACGATTTTCCTCTTCGATCATTTGGCGAGCAACAAATAGAATGAGTTGGCGTAACCAGCGATGAGCTGGGTGATGGTGCAATAATGGACACCAAGCCATTTTAAGTTCAAACTCAGGAATGTAAAACGGTGGATCTTTAATAACTAATTTTGGATTTTGTGCTTGTAAACGCGCCATCCGAGTTGGAAGAGTAGCGATCAAGTCAACATTTTGAGCAAGTAATGCCGGCATCTGATAGTGACGCGTAAATACAGAAATTTTGCGGCGTTGACCAATACGTTCTAATGCTTGATCAATCCAGCCCAAGCCACCTTGTTTATCTGGGTTTACCCCAAAGCCAACACCCATACCTGTTTTAGATACCCAAATATGTTGAGCATCTAAATAGCTTTTTAGATTTAAATGAGTCACAGCGGGGTGTTTGTCATTTAAAATACAGCTAAAGCTATCACGCCAAACCAAAACTTGGTGGAAGCTTTGCGGGATTTCATTGAAGCGGTTAATGGCTAAATCAACCTTACCCTGTTCCATGTCTCTATATGACACATCACTTGGAGTAAGAAAATCGAGTACAACGTTTGGTGCTTCTGAGCGGAGGGCTTTAACAAGACGAGGGACTAGGGTGGCTTCTGCATAGTCAGAAGTCATAATACGGAAAACGCGATTACTGGTATAAGGGCGGAATTCGGTACGCGGTTCCAAAATCATGGAAAGGTCAGAAAGAGCATCACGAATACGTGGTTGTAATTCAAGTGCACGTTCTGTCGGTGTCATCCCTTCAGATGAGCGGATCAGGAGAGGGTCATTAAATAAATTACGCAAGCGGCGTAAAATATTACTCATGGCAGGCTGAGTAACACCAAGCTGTTCGGCTGCGCGAGTAACGTTTTTTTCACGAAGAAGAACATCAAGATATATTAATAGATTAAGATCTACCCGCTCCAGATTCATAAAAAAAATACCGAAAATAAAACCCTAAAATTGTTTCAAATTATGCCATATTTAAAGAACATTGTGTGAAAAAATGATGAGAAAAGCGACATTTTTTGTTGAAATTAAGTATGGGCAAAAAGTATCTCAAATGCTGGATTCTATTATCGTTGATCTATTTTTATTTTTATAATTATTGAACAAAAATATTTTCTTAATATTTAGTACTGTTCTAGCATACTGATTGACATTTTGCATTGGCAAAATTCGCCTAATTTACAATTGACTTTTTATATTAAAAATGAATGGAAAATTTTCAAAAACTGTATAAAAATAAAGCTTGGAGTGTTTTTTAATCAAAATTCTATACTCCTTTAGGATTATTTTGTTTTTATAAACAAAGTGTTATGTTTTTTAGTTTTACTTATAATATCGATTTATTGGTATATTTTTTAAATAAATACTGAAGATTAACGAAGGATATTGGATTAATTGATTGGCTAAGTCTAAGCTGTGTACATGAAGAAGCAGCTGGTGTCATAGGGAATTTTCATAACATGACTCTAGGCTTCGATCGATGAAATCCTAAAATGAATACAGGACAATATCATGACTACATATCAAACAGCGATTGATGCAGTACGTGAATTAAAAGCAAAATTCGGCAACACTTGGGCAGACATTAGCCCAGAAGATGCTGCTCGTATGCAACTTCAAAACCGTTTCAAAACAGGTTTAGATATTGCTAAGTATACAGCTGCGATTATGCGTCGTGATATGGCTGAATACGATGCTGATTCAAGCAAATATACTCAATCATTAGGTTGCTGGCATGGTTTCATCGCTCAACAAAAAATGATTGCTAACAAAAAGTATTTCGGTACGACAAGCAAACGTTATATCTACCTTTCTGGTTGGATGGTTGCTGCTCTTCGTTCAGAATTTGGTCCGCTTCCTGACCAATCTATGCACGAGAAAACTTCAGTGCCTGCTTTGATCGAAGAAATCTACACTTTCTTACGTCAAGCTGATGCAAAAGAATTAAATGACTTGTTCCGTGCTTTAAATAAAGCAAAAGAAGCTGGTGACTCTGCGAAAGTAGCTGAAATCACAGCTCAAATTGACAACTTCGAAACTCATGTTGTGCCAATTATTGCAGACATCGATGCTGGTTTCGGTAACGAAGAAGCAACTTACTTACTTGCTAAGAAAATGATCGAAGCTGGTGCTTGTGCGCTTCAAATTGAAAACCAAGTATCTGATGCAAAACAATGTGGTCACCAAGCTGGTAAAGTAACTGTTCCACACGAAGACTTCATCGCTAAGATCCATGCACTTCGTTATGCATTCTTAGAAATGGGTGTTGAAGACGGTGTTATCGTTGCTCGTACTGACTCTGAAGGCGCTGACTTAACTCAGAAGATCCCTGTAGTTAAAGAGCCAGGTGATATCGCATCTAAATATATTAGCTACTTAGATACTCAAGAAATTGATATCTCAGAAGCTCAAGAAGATGAGATCTTAATTAAACGTGATGGTAAATTACATCGTCCAACTCGTTTAGCTTCTGGTCTATACCAATTCCGTGAAGGCACTCAGATTGACCGTGTTGTACTTGACTGTATCACTAGCCTTCAAAACGGTGCTGACTTACTTTGGATCGAAACTCCGACTCCAAACGTACAAGAAATTGCACACATGGTTAACCGTGTAAAAGAAGTAGTTCCGAATGCGAAGCTTGTTTATAACAACAGCCCATCATTCAACTGGACTTTAAACTTCCGTCAACAAGCGTACGATCGTTGGGTTGCAGAAGGTAAAGATGTATCTGCTTACGACCGTGCTAAATTAATGAGCGCTGAGTACGACAATACTGAATTAGCTGCTGAAGCTGATGAAAAAATCCGTACTTTCCAAGCAGATGCTGCGCGTGAAGCTGGTGTGTTCCATCACTTGATCACACTTCCTACATACCACACTGCTGCTCTTTCTACTCATGAATTAGCACAAGGTTACTTCGGTGACCAAGGTATGTTAGCTTATGTTGCTGGCGTACAACGTAAAGAAATCCGTGGCGGTATCGCATGTGTGAAACACCAAGCAATGGCTGGTTCTGACATCGGTGATGACCACAAAGAAATCTTCGCTGGTGAAAATGCACTTAAAGCTGGTGACGATGCTAAAAACACAATGAACCAATTCTCAGCTCACTAAGAATTGACTTCATAAAAAACCCGCTCATTTGAGCGGGTTTTTTATTTATATTGAAAAATAGATTAATCTTCTTTTTTCAAAACATAATGTTCAGCTAAAGAACCTTCAACTTTTTTACCTTCCATATCTAAAGCGGTCGCGGTATTTTCACCAATAAAGAATTTACGGTTTTGAGCTTTATCATCTAAGGTAATAACAGAAGTATTGTCTTTATCGAAAGTAAACTTACCATGGGTTTCAAATGGGTTTGCATCACCTTTACCAAGATAGGTTTCTGTTAGCTCATAAGTTTTATCATCTTTTAATTCTAATTCAGTTTTGATGCCTTCACAGTCTGCGCAAGGAAGCGTACCTTTATATTTACCATCCCAATCTAAAGAATTCTCGGCTGTATGTGCTGTATCTACCGCTTCATTATTATTTGATTGAGCAGTTTGTACAGGAGTAGATGTATCAGAGGTTGTTTCTGTTTTATTTTCATGTTTATTACATGCGACAAGAAGAGTACTCATAAGTGCAATTGCTAATAATGATTTTTTCATAATGAATAAAACCTCAAAAAAATAAATATAAAGTACTGACAGGCTAGGAAAAAAGAATCGAAAATAAAAGCTCTAGTATGTAGCTTAATTTTAACAAAAGGTAAAGTGAGTAAAAATTGCACAGATTGGGGCTATGTTTTTTTATATTTTAGTTGAGAATTAAAAGTATCCACTAAAGTGATTTAGTGGATACTTTTAAAAATTTATGGTTGGGCAGAAACCCCACCTAAGGAATCGCACGCTGCTTTATAAAGTTGATATTGCTGTTCTACGACTTCATCTAAGGGCATCGCGAATAATTCTTCACCATTTTTATAGCTTTCTACATAAGAGGTCGCTTTTTCCTTACTCACAGCTAAAGATTGCTGGTAATAAGAGTTGATTGAACTTGTAGAAATTTCACTTGTTTCAATATTTTTACATTGAAAGTTACTTAAAAGTTTTTCTGCACGTTTGACCTCACTTGATTGGCCAAAGATACACCCAGTTAAAAATACAAACGGTACTAACACGAAAAAGATTTTCATGGGAAAAATTTATAAGAGCGAGGATGGGCGCTATTGTATAAATAATTCCATGCTTTACTGTGGTTTTATGTTAGACATTGATGATTTTTTGACTCATTAAAATAAAAAAATTGTTTCTAAGTTTGTAATAACCACTTTTTGCTTTTGGTGCATATTTTGCTTATCAAAAAAGCCATTATCAAAAATGAGCCAAAATGAATCGAATTCAACAAACTTTTCAGACTTCTTTAGCACCATTTTGGTATGCCCGGTTAGAACTGGGGTTTTGTTATGAAAACTCGCGCACCATAATGAATCGCAGAAAGCATTATGGCCCCGTTAGGGTGCAAAAAATGCTCTGGCCCGAAAAAACTGGGGTTTGTCATGCCATTATTGTTCATCCACCGGCTGGAATTGCAGGCGGTGATCATCTTACTTTTCAAATTGAAACAGAAGGGCAGGCGCATGCTGTAATTACCACACCGGGAGCGGGTAAGTGGTATAGAACAAATGGAAAACAGGCTTTCCAGCATATTTATTTGAATGTAAAAGATGATTCTATTTTAGAGTGGATGCCGCAAGAAACAATGCTTTTTGACGGTGCTTTAGCCCACTCTGAAACAGATATCCATCTTGAACAAACAGCAAGTTTTATTGGATGGGATATGTTGGTCTTGGGGCGGCAGGCTCGGGCTGAGAATTTTGTTCAGGGAAGCTATCACAACCAGTTTAAATTATGGCGCAAAAACAAGTTATTAGTTGCCGATACTTTATATTTTGAGGGAGGCGATCGCTGGTTAAGCTCGTGTTTAGGAATGAATAATCAGGCGGTGATGGCCAGTTTTTGGGCCGTGCCCCCTGAAAAATTCCGTTCTTCATTTTATTTAGAGCAACATATTGAACTCATCCGTGAACTCATTATGCGTATGGATGTTCCCGTGACGTTGACCTTATTAGAAGATGTACTGTGTGCGCGTTTTTTAGGAAATGATGTACGACGATGTCATGACGCTTTCGCAGCTATACGCGCTAAATTAAGACGTTATTGGTTTGATTTAGATGAAGAATTTCCAAGAATTTGGAAAACTTAAGTTACGTTAAATTGCGTATTTTAAAAACGATTAAAACCGGTATGCTGCTTTTGAGCACGCATTTTGCTTAAAGAAAATTAGATGCTATTTGGGAAAGAGATATGGAACTCAATCCAACAGAAAAAGATAAGTTACTCATTTTTACTGCAGGCTTAGTGGCTGAGCGTCGTAAAGCACGAGGCTTAAAGTTGAACTATCCGGAAGCTGTTGCATTTATTTCCGCAGCCTTACTTGAAGGTGCACGGGATGGTATGACGGTGAGTGAACTTATGCACTTTGGAACGACTTTATTAAAGCGTGAAGATGTCATGGATGGGGTACCGGAAATGATTGCTGAGGTGCAGGTTGAAGCAACTTTTCCTGATGGTTCGAAATTAGTCACTGTTCATCAGCCCATTGTATAAAAAGGAATACTTATGATTCCCGGTGAAGTTATTACTCCAGAAACTGACATTGAATTAAATGTTGGACGAGAAACTTTGAAAGTTGTGGTGGCTAATCTTGGCGACAGGCCTATTCAGGTCGGTTCGCATTTTCATTTTTATGAAGCAAACGATGCCTTACAGTTTGATCGTGAGGCAGTCAAAGGTTTTCGGTTAAATATTGCAGCAGGCACAGCAATACGTTTTGAACCAGGACAAAGTCGAGAAGTAGAGCTTGTTGCTTTAGCTGGTAAGCGAGAAGTATATGGTTTTGCTGGTCGGGTAATGGGCAAGCTGGATTAAAGATAACAACAATAATGAAAAGATGAGTAATAAGTTATGAAAATGTCACGTCGTGCATACGCAGAAATGTTTGGTCCAACGGTTGGTGATCGTATTCGTTTGGCTGATACAGCGCTTTTTATTGAAGTTGAGCAAGACTTAACGACATATGGTGAAGAAGTTAAATTTGGTGGCGGAAAAGTTATTCGTGACGGGATGGGACAATCTCAGCTTCTAGCTGATGAAGTTGCCGATACAGTCATAACCAATGCTTTAATTGTGGATTGGTGGGGAATTGTTAAAGCCGATGTGGGCTTAAAAAATGGACGAATCTGGAAAATTGGGAAAGCTGGAAACCCTGATATTCAACCCGACATTACCATTCCTTTAGGTGCTGCGACAGAAGTAATTGCGGGTGAAGGGCAAATTTTAACGGCAGGTGGTATTGATACTCACATTCACTGGATTTGCCCACAGCAAGTTGAAACTGCACTTATGTCGGGTACAACAACAATGGTGGGTGGCGGAACAGGACCTGCAGCAGGTACTTCGGCAACGACAGTGACTCCAGGGCCTTGGCATATTGCGACCATGTTGCAGGCGATTGATGATTTGCCTATGAATATTGGTCTATTGGGTAAAGGGAATTTAAGTTTACCTGACCCCATTCGCGAGCAAATTAAAGCAGGAGTAATTGGATTAAAACTACATGAAGATTGGGGATCAACTCCTGCGGCTATTGATAACTGTTTGAGCGTTGCAGATGAGTATGATGTACAGGTCGCAATTCATACGGATACTTTAAATGAAGGTGGTTTTTTAGAAGAAACGCTAGCGGCATTTAAAGACCGTACGATTCATACTTACCATACCGAAGGTGCGGGCGGCGGGCATGCTCCCGACATTTTAAAAGCAATTGGGCAAGGTAATGTCTTGCCTTCTTCGACCAACCCAACACGACCTTATACGATCAATACCATTGATGAGCATTTAGATATGCTCATGGTATGCCACCATTTAGACCCTGCAATTGCTGAAGATATTGCTTTTGCAGAAAGTCGTATTCGCCGTGAAACCATTGCTGCTGAAGATATTTTACAAGACTTAGGTGCAATTGCCATGATGTCATCTGACTCTCAGGCAATGGGACGTGTGGGTGAAGTGATTTTAAGAACTTGGCAAACTGCCCACAAAATGAAAGTACAACGTGGCCCATTAGAGGGTGACAATGAGTTTCATGATAACAATCGCGTTAAACGCTACATTGCCAAATATACAATTAACCCGGCAATTACCCATGGTTTAAGTCATGAAATTGGTTCGGTTGAAGTCGGAAAACTTGCTGATTTAGTATTATGGAAGCCTGCGTTTTTTGGTGTGAAACCTTCCATGATTATTAAAGGTGGCATGATTGCGGCGGCGCCGATGGGTGATATTAATGCCTCTATTCCGACACCTCAACCCGTGCATTATCGTCCAATGTTTGGGGCTTATCCGCGTGGTGTACATAACACCTGTATAACCTTTTTATCTCAAGTCGCAATTGATGAAAAAGTTGCTGAGAAGCTAAACCTTAAAAAGTTAATCAGTCCCTGTAAAAACACGCGTTCAATTACCAAAGCCGATATGAAACACAATACATATTGTCCTGTTATGCAGGTTCATCCTGAGACTTACGAGGTGCGGGCCGATGGTGAATTATTAACGTGTGAACCTGCTGACGTATTACCGATGGCACAACGTTATTTCTTGTTTTAATGAATTTATAGAGGTGATTTGCCTCATTACCTTATATATGAAAGAAATAAGTAAGGAGAGAAAAGCTAAATGAAAATTTACACCCAACGTCTTGAAGATATTTCTCCTGATCAGGCATTTGAAACGGTTGAGCTAACGTTTGATACCCGCCAAAAATCACGATTTCGAGCGGTTTTAGCGAGTGGCGTAGATATTGGTGCAGATTTGCCACGTACCGGCATTTTGCGTAGTGGTTCATATATTGCAACGCAAGAGGGTGATGTATTACGTGTCGATGCCAAGCCTGAACGGCTAATGAAAGTCACTGCTCAGACTGAATTTGACTTGCTTAAAGCAGCTTATCACTTAGGTAACCGACATGTGCCATTAATGCTGACACCAACAGCTTTATATTTTGAGCCTGATCATGTGCTTGCAGAAATGGTGGAAGGTTTGGGGCTTACTGTGACAGAAACCGATCATCCATTTGAACCTGAAAGCGGTGCCTATGCACAGCATAGCCATGATCATCGTTTAAGCCCAATCAAAGCTTTACACCATGTCCACTCATAATGCTGCGCAATTACTGCAACTGCTGACATTGTCTTCTACGGCATTGCCAGTTGGAGCATATTGCTATTCGCAAGGTGTGGAAACCGCCATTGATATTGGTTTAATACACGATGAATCCTCGGCAATTGCTTACTTTGAAGAAGTGCTTGAAATGTTGCTAGTACGCTTTGAGTTACCTGTACTCAAACGTCTTATGCAACATTATGATGACCCAGATCAGTTTCTAATTTGGGCACATTTATATAAGGCAAGCCGAGAAAGTAAAGAGCTTTTGGCCGAATCTCAGCAACTCGCATTTTCTTTAAATGCATGGATTAAAGATGTTTTAAAGAAAACAGTTGAGGTTAAAAAGCAGTTTGGTTTTGTGCCTGTTTATGCGCAGCTTTGCGGTCGTTTAGAACTTAAAGATGTGGATGTACTTACGGCGTATACCTTTACCGTTTTAGAAAATCAGGTTTTAGCCGCGGTAAAAACTGTCCCATTGGGCCAAATGGCAGGACAAAGAATTTTATGGCATTTGCATGGGCGAGTACCACAAGCTGTAGAGAAGGCTTTAAAACTTAAAGATGAGCAATTGAGTAGTGCTTTGCCGCGCTATGCCATGCTGAGCATGAAACACGAAACTCAATATTCACGGTTATTCAGATCTTAAGTTTAGGAAAAAGGATAAAAATCATGACAGAACGTAGTCCATTACGAGTCGGAATTGGCGGACCAGTCGGTTCAGGTAAAACAGCACTTACGCTTAATTTATGCCGTGCCTTACGTGATAAATATAATATGGCAGTGGTGACAAATGATATTTATACCAAAGAAGACTCAAACTTTTTAACCCGTAATGAAGCGATGTCACCAGATCGTATTGTGGGTGTGGAAACAGGTGGTTGCCCGCATACAGCAATTCGTGAAGATGCTTCAATTAATTTAGCTGCGATTGATGATCTGTGCGAAAAATTTGATGGCTTAGAACTCATTATTATTGAAAGCGGTGGTGATAATTTAGCAGCAACATTTAGCCCAGAGCTTTCTGATTTAACTTTATATGTCATTGATGTAGCAGGTGGCGAAAAGATCCCTCGTAAAGGAGGACCGGGTATTACCAAGTCAGATTTACTGATTATTAATAAAACTGACCTCGCACCAATGGTGGGAGCAAACCTTGATGTCATGGACCAAGATGCAAAACGCATGCGTGGTGAAAAGCCATTTTTATTTTCAAACATGAAAACACAAGATGGGCTTGAAGAAATTATTCAATTTATTGAGAAGCAAGGGCTGTTTAAGGCTTAAGGAGTAACTATGAACTTCATTAAAAAATGGAGCGTTGGGCTCCTTAGCATGTTACCTGCGTTAGCTATGGCTCATCCAGGGCATGACCATGTACATTCAGGTTTTATGGCAGGCTTTATTCATCCGTTTACAGGGCTGGATCATTTAATAATGGCTTTAGGCTTTGGTGTCTTGCTATGGTCGGCAGCCAAACAGTGGAAAATTGCTGGCGTCATCACTTTAAGTATCACCTTAGTGATTGGCTTTTTGGTAGGTGCTCAAGGTTCGGTGCCCGCCAATATTGCTGAATACGGTATTGTTGCTTCTTTAATTATTACAGCGATTGCGCTATGGACAAAATCAAATCGGATTTTACCTATCGCTGCCGCTTTACTCGCAAGCTTTCATGGGATAGCTCATGGTGTTGAGTTAGCACATGCAGGGCATATCGTGGCGTTAGTAACCGGTATGGTTACTGGTATGGCACTTATCTATTGTGGTGGGCTTGCACTAGGTGCAGTATTTACACGTTATGTGCCATATGGCAAAAAAATTGTAGGTGCCTGTGCAGCAGTTGTTGCAGTGATTGGTTTGAGTTAATTAAAACTTTGTAGCGAAAAAAGGTAGCTTTAAGCTACCTTTTTATTCGCTTACTTTTTGGTAAAGCCCTGCATGGACTGTACCAGCTTTGGTTGATTTAATTTGCTGCCATGTTGCAGGAAGGTGAAGCTGAGATAAATCTCGGTCAGCTTCAACGTAAATGTACCCATTATTTTTAATATGTGAGTCTGCCAAGTGAGCAAGCTCTTGCCATAAATTAAGACTATAAGGAGGGTCTAAAAAAACGACATCAAACTGTTCTTTTAAGCGTGGTAAGGCTTGTTGAGCAGTTGCATTAATTAAATGGCAATTCTGCGCTTTGAGCAATTGAATATTATCTTTTAAAAATCGTGCCTGAGTCTTATCTGGCTCAATCATATAAATAGATGCAGCACCGCGCGATAATGCTTCAAAGCCTAATGCCCCAGAACCTGTGCAGATATCGAGAACCTGAGCGTTTTGAATGTCCCACATGAGCCAGTTAAATAAAGTTTCGCGGACACGATCGGGAGTTGGTCTTAATCCTTCAATACTGGCGAATGGTAAAACTCGTCTTTTCCATTCGCCCCCAATAATGCGTAATTGATTTTTCATTATTCATCGACCTCATTTGTAGCAGGACGAGTTGGTGTTGCCTGTGGAGTAGAGGCTGCTGCGGAAGTCGGAGCAGAGGTTGCTGGAGTAGAGCTGGCACTTTCATTACCACTTGGAAGTTCACCCGGTTTAATCCCAGCAGTCATCAGGCCACCATTGACTTGATGGTTGGCTGGTCGAATCGGATTTTTCTTACGGGTTAATAACCAGTAATCAAACACGGGTTTAGCAAGTTGGGCGGCTGAACCACCATGACGACCATTTTCCCAAATAACTGCAATAGCGATTTCTGGTTTATCAGCCGGAGCAAAGCCAACAAAAAGACCGTGGTCAAGTTGGCGTTCACTAAGCGCAGCTTCGTTATAACGTTTGCCTTGAGCAATACTTTTAACCTGTGCTGTACCTGTTTTTCCGGCAATTTGATATAGCGGTGTACGGATGCCACGACCAGTACCTGATTGAATTACGTCAATCATGGCTTCTCGCATTTTTACCCAATCTTCATCTGTACCATTGAAATTAATTTTTCCATCAGGTGCATTACGTACGGTAAAAGGTTTTGCACCATGGGTTGCACGTAAAACATGTGGAACTACATGCGAGCCATGGTTCGCCGTAATGGCCGTTGCCATGGCAAGTTGTAAAGGGGTTGCGGTAAATGCACCTTGACCAATACTGACTGAAATCGTTTCACCTTTCATCCATTTGGATTTGCGTGTACGCATTTTCCATTCAGGATTTGGATATAAGCCTTCACTTTCACTTGGTAAATCGACACCTGTTTTTTGGCCAAAGCCAAATTGGCGCATCCATTGGTTCATCTGATCGATACCCATTTGATTAGCCAAAATATAAAAATAGGTATCACAAGACATGATAATGGCTTTGTGCATGTTCACGATGCCATGACCGGTTTTTTTCCAGTCACGGAATTTGTGTGAGTCACCCGGTAAATGGAAATAGCCAGGGTCGGAAATAGCAGTAGCCCAATCGACAATTCCATAATGTAAACCGCCCATCGCTTCCATTGGCTTAATGGTTGAACCGGGAGGGTATACACCTTGTACTGCACGGTTATAAAGAGGCTGATCTATATTGTCACGTAGAGAACTATAATCTTTATGATTAATACCCGTCACAAATAAATTAGGGTTAAAGCTTGGACTTGAAACCAACGCAAGAATTTCACCGGTGCGTGGGTCTATCGCAACAATTGCACCACGTCGACCAGCGAGTTGTTGCGACGCGACAACTTGCAAACCATAATCTAATGATAAGTAGAGATCGTTACCACGGGTTGGGTCTTTACGACCTAGGTGACGCAAAATATTACTATGAGCATCTGCTTCTACAGACTCATAACCAGGTGTTCCATGAAGTAAATCTTCATAGCTTTTTTCTACACCAATTTTACCAATCAGGTTTGTTCCAGCATATAAATCTTTATCAATACTTTTTAATTCTTTATCGTTAATACGGCCAACATATCCAATCACGTGAGCAAATAAATCACCATGTGGATAATAGCGCGTCATTTGGGTTTCAATTCTAACCCCGGGGAACTTGTATTTAACTTCACTAAACTTGGCAATATTTGTCTCGGTCAAATTCAGTTTAATGGCCACACGTTCAGTTTTACGTGCTGTTTTAATGCGGCTTTTAAAACGATCTACATCTTCTTGAGTGAGTTCTAAAATAGGCTGTAATTGTTCAATAACGGTATCAACGTTCTCAACATCTGCTTTACTTAATGTTGCGGTAAAAACAGGGTAGTTATCTGCCAGTAAAACCCCATTGCGGTCATAAATATAACCACGAGCAGGTGGAAGGGGTTGTAGGCGAATACGGTTTTTATCCGATGCCGTCGAGAACTCATCATAATGAAAAATTTGTAGATAAGCGTATCGGCTGGCTAGTACCAATAAACAGATAATCACAAGCCCTACGGCAAAAAATATACGACCTCGATAAATGCGCTTTTCTTGCTGGATATCTTTTAAAGGAAAGTGCTGTTTCATACGGATCGACTTAATGACATAGGGTGAGAAAAATAGCTGCTTATTCTAACGCAAGCGCACTTAAAATATCGCATATTTTTCAAAGTTTCAGTGAAGAGGCAAATTGGCTTTTTTGACTTTGTAGACAACAAAATTGTAGAGTCTTGTATATAAGAAGCAAAATAATTCTGTTAAAGTCTCTCATTCAATAGAATAGGGTTGTTCTCACCATACGATTAGGGAAAATGGAGAAAATAATGAGAAAAATTTATCCCTTACTTGCAGTTTTGACAGTAAGCAGTTGGGCACATGCTCAAGATTACTCATTTCTTCCAGAAGCAAAATTAGCAGATCATAAAGCATCTACCTGGAATGTAGGCGCCGGTTTTACACAAAAATTGTTACATCTCAATGGTGAGTGGGTAAATCCTTATGGAATTGCTTATGCAAAAGTTGGTGCATTTTTAAATGGCGATAAAACTGCTGGAGGACAAGTCGGATTCCGCTATCCGTACTACCTTACTGGAACAGATAAAAATGGTTACTATATTGGCTTTTACGCTGGACATCTTGATAGCAAATCGGTTGATGGAGATTATAAATCTCGTTTAGGTGCTGGTGTTGATTTGGCATATGTATTGTTGAATTCAGAAAGAATTAGTACGTTTAGTGTGGGTATCGGCGCAGCGGAAAAATTAACGGACCAGAATGGTGATGTTGCTGCAGATACTAAACCACAAATTCAATTTTCTTATTCTCTAAGTTTTGGTTTATAAAACAAAGCAGTTTATCGTTAACTCGCCATAAGCAGAGCACAAATAAATACGAGAGTCTTACATGTTAGAGTACGTCAGCGGATTGTGGCAGACCTTTTTACACAGACCTGATTTTTGGGCCGTTTTGAGTATCATTCCGGTCACTGCCTTTGTCACATGGGCACATGTGTGGATGGCTTTAAAAATGGTGTTTTACCCAATCAAGTTTTGGGGATTTCATTTAGGTCCTTTACCAGTCGGCTGGCAAGGTATTGTGCCACGTAAAGCTGGACGTATCTCTGGAATTATTACCGATAATACTTTATCCAAGTTAGGTTCTTTGCGTGAGTTTTTAGAGGCAATGGACCCTGAAGACATGGCGCGTATTATTGGTGAGCAAGTCGGATTTGAACTTGAGCATTTGATTGATGAAGTGATGATCGATCGTAATGCAGTGCTTTGGGAAAATTTACCCTATTCAATTAAACGCCGTATTTATGCTCAAGCGCATAAGCAATTACCAGGTGTACTCAGAGAATTAGTGACTGAGCTGACTATGAACGTTGAGTCACTGGTTGATATGCGTGAAATGGTGGTGAGCCAAATGGAAGGTGATCGCCGTTTAATGGTACGTATGTTTTTAAAAGTTGGACAAAAAGAAATCAACTTTATTTGGCATATTAGTGCTTTAATCGGGATGTTCTTTGGTGTTTTCCAAATGGTAGTCTGGTTTGTGGTGCCTTGGCATTGGACAGTACCGTTTTGGGCGTCTATTTGGGGCTTTTTAACTAACTGGATTGCAATCTGGATGGTATTTAACCCGATTGAACCGCATTACATTCGTTATCCGCAAATATTTAGATTAACAAAAGATCGTAAGTTCCCTTGGATTGTACCTGTTTTACGAATTGGTACTTATAATGTTCAAGGGGCTTTCATGAAGCGTCAAGAAGAAGTTTCAGAAGTCTTCTCAAGCGTAGTGACAGAAGATCTGATTACGTTAAAATCAATTATGACAGAAATGATGTATGGTTCACGCAAGGACAAAACGCGTCGTATTGTTAAACGTCATATTAACGAAATCATGGAAACTCCACTTGTTCGAACATCTTTACAGCTTTCTTTAGGCCCAAGAGAGTATGCAAGGTTAAAGACGGACTTGATTGATCGCTCAATTGAAATTACGATGGGACCGGTATGTGACCCTGCACTAAATGCAAGCCGGGCACAGAAGATTTTTCAAATGTTTAAAGAGCGTATTCGTGAACTAACACCAAAAGAGTTTCAGAATTTGTTACGTCCAGCATTTCAAGAGGACGAGTGGATTCTTATTGTACTAGGTGGGGTAACCGGATTTATTGCTGGTACAATACATTTGTTTGTGGCTTTCTTATAATTCGAAGTCGGGCAGGATCTATTGAAGATCAATGAAACTAAATCTGCCGGACCTCACATTCATTGTTTTAAATGAGGATGTTTTTTATGCGCATTATCTTACTCGGACCACCTGGGGCAGGCAAAGGTACTCAGGCTCAGTTGATCTGTAAGCGCTACAATATCCCACAAATTTCAACCGGTGATATGCTCCGTGCTGCAATTCGTGAAGGTACTGAATTAGGTTTAAAAGCTAAAAGTGTGATGGAATCTGGCGGTTTAGTTTCAGATGAACTCATTATCGGTTTAGTAAAAGAACGTATTGCTCAACCTGACTGCGTGAATGGTTGTATTTTCGACGGCTTCCCACGCACTATTCCTCAAGCAGAAGCTTTGGAAAAAGAAGGGATCAGCATTGATCATGTAATCGAAATTGATGTACCTGATGAAGAAATCGTAAAACGTCTTTCTGGTCGTCGTCAGCATCCAGCTTCTGGTCGTGTTTATCACGTTGTATACAATCCACCTAAAGTGGAAGGTAAAGATGATGAAACTGGTGAAGATCTTGTTCAACGTCCAGATGACCAAGAAGAAACAATCCGTAAGCGTTTAGCGTCTTATCACACTGAAACAGAACAATTGGTTGGTTTCTACCAAGGTCGTGCTGCTTCTGGTGAAAATGCGCCAACTTATGACAAGCTTGATGGCTTGCGTACAATTGAAGATGTACAAAAAGATTTGTTCAACATCTTAGACAAATAATTTAATATTATTTGTAATACCGAGCCCTCTTTGTGAGGGCTCTTTTCTTTCATTAAGTGCAGGAGAATGATTTGAAAATCATTTTGATTTTGGTGGTATTGCTGAGTCTGGCACTATTGTTATTTTTACTGTATCAAAGCTACAAAATGCTGAGAAAAGTACAAAAACAAGCGAAAGAAGAAAGAAAACAGCAAAAGCGTTTAAAGTAACCAAGTTGGGTATAAGCTATACCCAACTTTTATTCTGCCTCAATATTTTTAACCGCAATTTGTTTTTGTGCACCAAACTCAAAGCGGTCCGGCCAGTTACATACATCGGCAACCACGCACTCTGAACATTTTGGTTTACGGGCAATACAGCAGTAACGACCATGTAATATCAGCCAGTGATGTGCATCTAAAATAAATTCTTTAGGAATGACTTTTACTAAGTGGTGTTCAACTTCAAGAACATTTTTGCCTATTGCTAAGCCCGTTCGGTTTCCAACACGGAAAATATGGGTATCGACAGCCATTGTCGGCTGACCGAATGCAGTATTTAAAACTACATTGGCTGTTTTACGGCCTACGCCTGGCAAAGCTTCCAAATCTTTTCGGTTACTTGGAACTTCACCGTTAAACTGCTCCATTAAAATCTTACAGGTCTTGATAACATTTTCGGCTTTTGCGTTATAAAGACCAATCGTTTTAATGTACTCTTTTAACCCGTCTACACCTAGGTTATAGATTTTTTCAGCGGTGTTCGCAACAGGATAGAGCTTATCAGTTGCTTTGTTGACACTAACGTCGGTTGCTTGCGCCGATAACATAACGGCAATGAGCAATTCAAATGGTGATGAATATTTTAATTCGGTCTGTGGAGAAGGTCTTTGTTCACGAAGGCGTTCAAAGAAAATTTGAATCTGCTTTTTCGTCATATTTTTGACGGCCATTCAGACCTCCTGTAATTGAATGAGTTGCTGTTGTAGTTCATCAAGTTGAAGACGCTTTTTGGCATCTTCTCGAACACTGAGCTGCTTTTCCAACTTTTTAATTTGTGTACGAATTTTCGCTAATTCAATTGTAGTTTTTGCATCGTTTACAATCACTTCTTTTGGCTTCTCGATGAGCTCAATTGAAGGTAAATCATCAAGTGCTTGAGAGAACTGTGCAAACAGCTGGGTATCAATTTCAGCACGTACCACCGGGCCTTTACGATGTATACGACGTTTCTCTTCACGTTGAATATGCGCGTAATAACGTTGTCGTAAATCATTTTGCTCCGCAATGCGTTGCTGTTCGCTTGGCAATGCTTGAGTGTCTTCGACTAGATCAATACAGTCAACTGGGCAGGGTGGAATACATAACTCACAACCTGTGCATAGATCAGTCAAAATTGTATGCATGAGCTTACCACTACCAATAATGGCATCTACTGGGCAGGCATTAATACATTTTGTACATCCGATGCATTCATCTTCCCGAATAATTGCTTTCATGCGTTGTGGGCGTCCATCAGCCTGTATAGGCCAGACACTGGTTTCAGCAGGTAATAATGGGCGATTTAATAATTGTGCCAGTGCATCGGCCACTGGCTGTCCACCAGGAACACATTTATTTGCTTCTTCACCTTCAGCAATGGACTTTGCGTAAGGTAGACAGCCGTCACGGTGCCCACACAGACCACATTGTGTTTGTGGTAATAACGCATCAATCTCGCGTATGAGAGAAATAGATGGATTCATAGAGGAAAATAGCTTGCTTAAAACGATGCGATAATGAAGAAAAACCTAAGTAAGGTCAATGGATTTTAACGAATTTATTGGCTTTTTGATTGACCTAAAATGACGCTAATATTGCACAATAATAGATCAATAAAAGTGAAAAGATAAATGACTATTATTGATTGTTAGACAGTTTTTCTAAAAATAAGCTTATGATAATTAAGAAAAATAAAATAATTTAAAATAACTATTGTTAAAATTAATGGAAAGGGATTTAATATTTTGCTGCTAAATGATGCATTTTAAAATGTATTGCACCAATTTAATTCATTACTATGCTGAGGACCGTGCATTGAAATATAACAACCTGAATGAATTCCTGAATTACGTGCAAGCGCGTGATCCGCATCAACCTGAGTTTTTACAAGCTGTCGAAGAGGTCATGACAAGCTTGTGGCCATTTATTGAAAAAAATCCAGAATATGCCGAGCAGGGATTGCTAGAACGTTTAGTGGAACCAGAACGTGTGATCCAATTTCGCGTTTCGTGGATGGATGATCAAGGGCAGACTCAAGTTAACCGTGCTTTCCGTGTTCAATACAATTCAGCAATTGGTCCATTCAAGGGTGGTATGCGTTTCCATCCGTCGGTCAACCTATCTATTTTAAAATTTTTAGGGTTTGAGCAAACTTTTAAAAACTCACTTACAACTTTGCCAATGGGTGGAGGAAAAGGTGGTTCAGATTTTAACCCTAAAGGTAAATCTGATGCTGAAATTATGCGATTCTGTCAGGCACTTATGATTGAGCTTTACCGTCATTTAGGTCCAAATACTGATATCCCTGCTGGAGATATTGGTGTGGGTGCACGTGAAGTAGGTTATATGGCTGGCATGATGAAAAAGCTCAGTAATGACACGGCATGTGTGTTTACCGGTAAAGGAATTTCATTTGGCGGTAGCTTAATGCGTCCTGAAGCAACAGGCTACGGTACGGTTTATTTTGCAGAAGAAATGCTAAAAACACGTGGACAGTCTTTTGCTGGTAAAACCGTTTCGATATCTGGTTCTGGTAACGTTGCGCAGTATGCTGCTGAAAAAGCAATGTTCTTAGGTGCAAAAGTGGTTACGCTATCGGACTCAAATGGTACCGTTTATTTAAAAAATGGTTTTACAGATGAGTTGCTTGCTGAAGTTATGGAACTCAAAAATATCAAGCGTGGCCGTATTTCAGAATTTGCTTCTAAGCATGGCTTTGAATATTTTGAAGGGAAGACACCTTGGCATATTCCTGTAGATATTGCCTTACCATGTGCAACACAAAATGAATTAACTGGCGAAGATGCCAAAACGCTCATCGCTAATGGGGTAATTTGTGTGGCTGAAGGTGCTAATATGCCATCTACACTTGAAGCTGTTGAGCATTTTATTGAAGCTAAGATTTTGTATGCGCCTGGTAAAGCTTCTAATGCGGGTGGGGTGGCAACGTCTGGTTTAGAAATGTCTCAAAATGCGATTCGTTTAGGCTGGACACATGCTGAAGTCGATGAACGCTTACATGCAATTATGAAAGATATTCATGCCAACTGTGTTAGATACGGTACTAAAGAAGATGGTACTGTGAATTATGTAGATGGTGCCAATATTGCTGGCTTTGTAAAAGTTGCTGATGCGATGCTTGCACAAGGTATCTATTAAAATATAGAAATAAAAAAATCCGATGCAAAAGCATCGGATTTTTTTAGTCTAAAACTTATTTTTTAGGCTTTTTAACCAGTTCTTGTTCTACAACCATATCTAACACATCTGCTTGGCTAGATTGATCTGCTGCCGGGTTTTTCACTTCAAAACGTTTTACACGTAAGATTACGCGTTGGTTTGGATTGTGTTCAAAACCTTCGATTTGACCATAATATAATGACCAGTTTTTGTCAGCATAAGTTTTTACGCCTTTGTCATCATATTTAACTTCACGAACTTGCAAGCAAGTTTGTGGTGCAACACCCGTACAAGATTTAGTTTCTGGCGCTACTTCAAGGAAAACAGTTTTACCTTCAGATTGATATTTTGCTTCAGGTGTCATTTTACCTGTGAAAGTATATTTCTGGCCTTGAGCGTCAGCTACTGTCAATGTTGGTTGATCAACATTTGTTGTATTAAGTTCAAATGGAATCGCACGTTTTTGGAACAGGCTGCTAGAGAATTGTTCCTGTTTCATTAAAGCAGGTTCACAAGCCATCATAGTTGACATGACATCAGTCGTTACAATCGTATTGTTTTCAACTTTCCAAGTGGTGCCTTGGCGGTTACAACCCGTATCAATCGATAAACGGTCATTTGTAAAGTTAAGAACGATCGGCTTTTTAGTATTTTCAGGTTGGTATGACCATGAATAATCAGTTAAAGCTTGAGTATTGGTTGCTTTTTCGCCTTGGAAAATATGCTTTTGACCTGCTTTATCTGTCACGCTTAAGATTACCTGACCATTGTTATTACTAATTTCGATTGGCAATTTCGCTTCACTAAAGATGCTATTAGACAATTGTTCTTGTTTCATTAAATCGTCTTGGCAAGCCATCATTGTTGATGCAAGTGGAGAAGTTACAAGTTGGTTGCCTTCAACTTTCCAAGTACCGCCTTGGCCATTACAGCCAGTGTTAATTGCTAATTTACCGTCTGCATTAAAGTTAAGAATAAGTGGCTTAGATGCTTTTACATTTTGATAAGTCCAAGCATATTCACTTAAAGTAGTCGCAAGATTTTGTTGTTGCTCAGATACAATTGGAGCTTGAGTGTTTGAAACTGTTTGACACGCCATCAAAGAAAAAGGTAATAACGCAAGAATTAAATATTTAATTTTCATTTAAAAAACTTCAAGTAAAAAAACAACAGCACTAAGCTTAAAACATTCTTAAAAAAAGAAAATGTAAACATTTGATTGTTTCGGTTTTTAAAATGTATAAGTTTGTAAATTATTCTATTTTTCAACAAAAATAGTGGTATACCCCGCAAAACGGGGTATTTTCCAAAAATTAATCAAAGCGGTATATATCCATACCTAGTGAGCCCATTGTGAAGCTACTATGAACAATCGTAAAACGATGTCCCGTACCCATAGCAAAAAACAAAGGTGCAAAATGCTCAAGTGAAGGATGATTACGTTTCACGAACGGCAGGGTTTGCCACTCCAGTACACCATCATAGTCTTGATGACTCAGCTTACTGACCACTGTATTTCTAAAAGTTGAAGCCCATTCAGGTACTTTCGAATTGTCACCTTGCCAAGACAGTTCAGCAAGATTATGAGTAATACTTCCAGAACCGATCAGTAAAATTTGTTTTTCACGTAAAGGTGCCAGCGTTTGGCCAATCCGATAAATTTCCTGTGCAGTTAAGCCCATAGGTAAAGAAATTTCAACGACAGGAATGTCTGCATCTGGATACATATGTAAAAGAGGCATCCATACGCCGTGGTCACGAGGACGAGTGCTATTGGCATGTGCGACAAAATGAGCATCTGCTAACAACTTCAAAATTTCTTCTGCAAGCTCGGGTTGACCGGGGGCAGTATAGCGAATTTCATACAACTCTGGTGGGAAACCACGGAAGTCATGCCAAGTTTCCGGACGAGTCGAACTACTTACTTCGAGTGCTTTACTTTCCCAGTGAGCAGACATCACTATGATTGCCTTTGGAGTAGGCAGATTTACACTAAGACGATGTAAGGCAGGACCCACTTGTTCTGGATCAAGTGCAAGCATGGGTGAACCATGTGAAATAAACAGTCCGGGAAGGGTTTGTAGTTCCATTTCATTACACCTGAGTTGAAAAGCAGAATAATAGTCATTATGCCAAAATCAGGGCATGTTAAAAGTATCCTGATTTCAACGGATTGTTCTTAAAATGAAACGTTTGTTCTTTTTATGCACGGTGGTAAGGATGATTATGATTAATACTCATCGCTCGGTAAAGTTGCTCGATTAATAAAATACGTACTAAGGGGTGTGGCATAGTAAGTTTTGAAAGTGACCAATGCCAAGCAGCGGCTTTACGTACCTGATCTGACAAGCCATCTGGGCCACCAATAGCGAGTGCCACATCATTACCTTCAAGCATCCATTGTTTCATGGTGTCTGCTAGTTTTTCTGTGCTGAGCTCGCGTCCACCAACTTCTAAAGCAATGAGGGTCTCATTAGGTTTTAAAGCATTTAAAATACTTTCACCCTCGATTTGACAGTATTTTAAAATATCTGCTTCTGAATCATTTTTACCGCGTTTTGCCATTGGGAGTTCAATAACCTGAGTTTGAACAAAAGGCTGGATGCGTTTGAAATAATCTTCAAAACCAGTAAGTACCCAAGCAGGCATTTTTTGACCAATGGTCAGAATACGAATTTTCATGGTGTCTATTCAGTCAAAACAGCTGGCACATTATACCTGAGGAGAGGTTAACTGCGGGGGAGTAAGTGGGCATAAAAAACGCAGTCCAAAAAACGGTGTTGGACTGCGATCAAATGATCATCTGTCTGGAGTTCAGATGATCATAGAGAATAAAAACAAGGCTATCTGTGACATAAGATAGACAAGAGCAAATAATAGAATTAATTACTCTTACTTCTTATTATGAGGATGGTTGGATATTTTTCAATCAAATTGTGTAACAAAAAAAAGAGAGCCGAAGCCCTCTCTTTTTATATGTAAATTAGTGACGCGCTGCTTTTGAGCCTTCCACCGGTTTTACAATCGGTGTTTTAGGTAAAGGCTTTGGCATCGAAGTTAATGCTAAAGGTAAGATTTCATCAATGCTTTTCACAGCTTTGATTTCTAATCCTTCTTTCACATTGTCTGGAATTTCTGCCAAATCACGAACGTTATCTTGAGGAATAAAGACGAGCTTGATTCCACCACGATGTGCAGCAAGAAGTTTCTCTTTCAAGCCACCGATACGCATCGCACGACCACCTAGACTTGTTTCACCTGTCATTGCAATATCTGGTCGAATCGCAATTCCAGTAAATGCTGATACAAGTGCAGTTGTTAACGCTAAACCAGCAGATGGACCATCTTTTGGAGTTGCACCTTCAGGTAAGTGAACGTGTACATCAGTTTCTTCAAAGCGAGATGCTTCAATTCCAAGTTCATCGGCACGTGTGCGTACTACAGTCATTGCTGTGGTAATTGATTCTTTCATTACATCACCGAGTGAACCGGTTGTAATGAATTTACCTTTACCTTTAACAGCTGCAACTTCAATAGTAAGCAATTCACCACCTACAGAAGTCCATGCCAAGCCATTTACACGGCCTACTTGTGCTTCATCTTCGGCCATACCAAAGTCAAATTTATGTGGACCTAGGTATTCAGGAAGATTGGCAGAGGTAACGTCAAGCTGTAAGTTTTTAGATTTTTTACTTACTGCTTCTTTTACGACTTTACGTGCAATTTTAGAAACTTCACGTTCTAAATTACGTACGCCAGCTTCACGTGTATAACGTTGAACAATGTCACGAATCGCTTCTTCATGAATAGTTAACTCTTTTGGACGTAGGCCATTGTTCTTAATTGCTTTAGGAACAAGGTAACGCTCAGCAATGTTAACTTTTTCATCTTCGGTATAACCCGGTAGACGAATAACTTCCATACGGTCCAACAAGGCTTCTGGAATATTCATGCTGTTTGCAGTACAGATGAACATCACTTCAGAAAGGTCAAGATCAAGATCTAAATAGTGATCGTTGAACTTACTGTTTTGTGATGGATCAAGCACTTCAAGCAAAGCAGAAGCAGGATCACCACGGTAGTCTTGTGCCATCTTGTCAATTTCGTCGAGTAAGAACAATGGGTTCTTCACACCAACTTTTGTTAAAGACTGCACGATTTTACCTGGCATCGCACCAATATAAGTACGACGGTGTCCACGAATTTCTGCTTCATCACGTACGCCACCAAGCGCCATGCGAACAAATTCACGACCTGTTGCTTTCGCTACTGATTCACCAAGTGAAGTTTTACCAACCCCTGGAGGTCCAACCAAGCAAAGGATAGGGCCTTTGAGTTTTTTCACACGTGATTGAACAGCTAAGTATTCAACAATACGATCTTTAACGTCATCAAGACCATAATGATCGGCATCAAGAATCTCTTGCGCTTTGTTCAGGTTAATACTGACTTTGCTCGCTTTGTTCCATGGCGTATCTAGAATCACTTCTAGATAGTTACGTACCACAGCAGCTTCACTAGATGCAGGCTGCATTGCTTTAAGTTTACGGAACTCAGCTTCGGCTTTTTTACGTACGTGTTCAGGTAAATCAGCTTCAGCAAGACGTTTCTCTATTTCAGCAACGTCATCTTCAGCACCGCCATTCATGTCGGAAAGTTCACGTTGAATGACTTTCATTTTTTCATTTAGAAAGTATTCACGTTGGTTCTTTTCCATTTGGCGTTTTACGCTGTCATGTAAAGTTTGCTCAATTTGCTGTTCAGCAGATTGATTCATCAAGTAGTTCATCAACTCTTGCAAATGAGCTTCAAACTCATCGTACTCTAAAAATTTCTGCTTAATTTCAATATTTAGAGGCACACGAGTTGCTACGAAGAACATCAATTGCAATAAGTCTTCGATTTTGTTGGCAGCAGCAACCAGTTCACGTGCATTACGTAATTTTGCTTCTGCATATTGAGCAAATAAGTTACGTAACTCTTGTAAACGAGTTTCTTGCGTTGCCTTATCTACATTAATCGTCATTGGACTTAATTCATGTTCGGCAGTCAAATAACTATCTTCATCGATAATTTTTTTCAACTTAGAACGATGTAAGCCTTCAATAAGTACTTTAATGCAGTTTTCATCATTTTCATGATTAACTACTTGTACAATCTTAGCGACTGTACCGTACTGGTATAAATTGTCGTGATCAATTTCTTCTGTAAGCGAATCTTTTTGCGCAACTACAAATACTAAATTGTCACTGTTACGAGCCACATCAACTGCATTGATCGATTTTTCACGACCCACAAATAGCGCAATCTGCATGTGTGGATAAACCACCACATCACGTAAGGCTAATAGTGGTAATACACTTGGAACCTGAGGCTCTAAGTCAGTTTTTTCATTCATAATAAGTTCAGACATGGGCACTCCTAATGAGTGACAACGAGGTTGCCATGTTTTTTATAGTGATGTGTATTTTAAAAATTACAAGGGCATGACAATAGAAAATGTTGAAAAAAGGACTAATTTAGTCAACTTTTTTTTAAAAATGTTATGAATCAATAGATTAATTCTTAAGAAGAATAAAATTTTGTAGAGCGGCTACTCATTTTTACTTAATAATTCTTCTTCTCTTACTGGAGCAAGACTTGTTTGTAAGTAAAATTATTTGTTTAGTTTTAATTTTAAAATACATATTTTTATTAAGTATATTTAAATATTAATTATTTATATCATTTGACTGATATTAGAATAATCACACTATAATTTATAATATACATCTGTATTTTTATAATATATTTTAAATAAAATTAGATATTATTTTTTAGAGCTAATATTCTATTTTTTTAAGTAAAATTGATTTTTTAAAATATTTATATTTAATTAATTTGATAAAAAATAAACATTTATTTAGAGCTATTATTCTATTTTAAAATAAAGTTACTTATTATTAACAAAAACAACACACAATATTTATAATTTAAATTTTATTTAATTAATTCAAAAACTTAAAATTAATTATAGAAATATATTTTGTGATTAAAATCACAAATTTTCTTATCATTATTCCGGTTTTATATTTACCCTTTAAATTTATTCAATTAGGATGCCGCCTCTTTTTTTTGGGGCCAAAAATTTTAAAAATGTATTTGTACATTTTTATTGGTCGTTGAGTTCGGTATTTGTCTGAGAAGTTTTATGAATAAAGTTTACAAGGTCATTTGGAATGCTTCGATTGGAGCATGGGTTGCAACCTCTGAAATTGCAAAAAGTAAAACAAAGACTAAATCAAAAACTTTAAATATATCAGCGGCAGTTTTATCGGGTGTAATTTGTTTTGCTCCAAATGCTTTTGCTGGGACAAATACCGAAGGGGGAGTAGGCCAAGGAACATCCATTTCTGGTACAACTTCATGTCGTGAAGGAAGCGCTAATACGGCTAATCAAAAAGATATTGCTATTGGCTGCGGAGCACAAACTCAAGACCGAACTGGCTCTAACATCGCAAATCGTAATAATCCATATAATAATTCTACCGGTGCTTATGCTGGCGCAATGAAACAAGGCGGAGCAATCAGTGTTGGTACCGGGGCTGTGGTTGAGAAAGGCCTAGGAACAGCAATCGGTTCTTATGCGACGACTCAAGGTATTTCAGGTGTAGCAATTGGTACGGGTGCTTTATCTTCAGGAAATACTGCTCTTGCAGTTGGTCGTCAATCTGCAGCGACAGCCGACTTCTCACAAGCTATTGGTAATGTTGCTGCTGCGACGGGTAAAGGTTCTTTAGCCATAGGGCATTCAGCCACTGCGGAAGGTTACCGTTCAATTGCGATTGGCTCACCAGATATTGAAAATGCTGACCCTGTTGCTGGACAGGCAGGCGCTGCTTATCAACCAAAAATGGCTACTAAAGCAACGGGTAAAGACTCGATTGCATTTGGTGGTGGCGCAATTGCCACTGAGGAAAATGCTTTAGCAATTGGTGCATTTTCAGAATCTAAAGGTAAAAAGTCTGTTGCAATTGGTACAGGCGCAAAAGCACAAAAAGATAATGCAGTTGTTATTGGGGACCAAGCAGAAGCTAGTTTTGAAGGCGGCGTAGCAATTGGTAAAGGTGCCCGTTCTGAAGCGGAAAACAGTATTGCTTTAGGTAAAGATTCAAAAGCCAGTCAAGCAACCGGTGAAAGTTTCTTGACTAAACAATCAGCACCAACAGGTGTTTTATCAATTGGTGATGTAGGAAGTGAACGCCGTATTCAAAATGTGGCAGATGGTGCAGCAGATTCTGATGCTGCAACTGTGCGTCAGTTAAAAGCTGCTCGTACCCATTATGTCAGTATTAATGACAATGGCCAGCCAGGTGGTAACTTTGAAAATGATGGTGCGACTGGTCGTAATGCCATTGCTGTAGGGGTAAATGCTTCTGCTGCTGGTCGTGAGGCAATGGCGATTGGGGGCAATGCACAGGCAATAGGTTCTGGTGCTATTGCAATGGGAAGTAGTAGCCAAACTGTAGGACGTGGGGATGTCGCTATAGGTCGTAATGCATCGACTCAAGGTGCCGAAGGAGTCAATAGTAATCAATCTGTTGCGATTGGTGATCAGACGAAAGCAATTGGGGATCAGTCAGTAGCAATTGGTGCCGACGTGATTGCAAAAGGAAATTCATCAGTTGCGATTGGTGGCGATGACGTTGATAAAATTGCACGTGATACGGAATTAAGTAATACCTATACGGAAATTACTGGTGGTACTTTACAGGCAGGTAAATATCCAACAACCGAAGCGAATCATGGTTCAACTGCTGTTGGGGTTCAAGCTGTAGGTACAGGAGCGTTTTCTTCTGCTTTTGGTATGACCTCTAAAGCAACTGGTGATGCTTCTTCTGCTTTTGGCGTCATGTCAAATGCTTCGGGTAAAGGCGCCGCTGCATTCGGCGCTGTTGCACAAGCAACAGGTGATGGCGCATCGGCAATGGGTATTAACTCATTGGCATCGGGTACAAATTCAACAGCAATTGGCTCTGGTAATAAACCGGGTGAAGGAGCAAAAGCGACTGGGAACAGTTCTGCAGCAATTGGTAGTGGTGCGCTGGCAACAGGTGATAACTCAGCGGCAATTGGTAAAGGAGCTGAGGCTACAAATGAAAATGCTGCTGCTGTAGGTGGTGGTGCTAAAGCCACGGGTAAAAATGCTACAGCGATTGGTGGCGGTGCAATTGCCGATCAAGAAAATGCAGTTGCAGTTGGCCAAGGTGCTCAGTCATTAGTTGAAGGTGGTGTTGCTTTAGGCGCACGCAGTAAAGTAGAAGCCAAAAATAGTGTAGCTTTAGGCCAAGATGCTGTAGCGACAGAAGCAACAGGAACTTCTTTCCTGACTAATCGTGATGCTTCTCAATCTAATGGTGTGATTTCTGTTGGGTCGGCTGGAAAAGAACGCCGTATTACCAATGTTGAAGATGGCTCAGCTGACTCGGATGCGGTAACAGTACGTCAGCTTAAAAATGTTGATGGACGTGTAAACCAAAACACGAGCAATATTAGTAAAAATGCTCAGAATATTACCAATCTAAATCAAAAGTTAGATGATACAAAAACTGACTTGGGTAACCAGATTACGGATACAAACAAGAATCTGAATGATGCCAAGAAAGACCTTGGTGACCAGATTGCTGATACCAACACTAAGTTAAATACCACTAAAGATCAGTTAACAACTCAGATTAACGAC